>CACJUO010000001.1 GCA_902596675.1 uncultured Pelagibacteraceae bacterium
GAGGATGCTAAATAGAATAATGTTTTTGTCTAGAGTATTTACGTTGTATCCTGAATATTTTCCAGGTTATTTGAGTAAAGGCCTTTTTGGAAAGTCAAAAGGAAAAGAATGGGATTTAGAAACAGTAAACATAAGAGATTATGCATTAGATAAACATAAAACTGTTGACGACACTCCTTATGGCGGCGGAAATGGAATGATTATGAAAGCAGATGTTTTGGCTAATTCGTTAGATGCAAATATCAAGACTAAAGAAAAAACCCTTTATTTAAGTCCAAGAGGAAAAGTTTTTAATTCTAAACTTGCAAGAGAGTTATCACATGAAAAAACAATCAATTTAATTTGTGGTCATTTCGAAGGAGTAGATGAGAGAATACTAGAAAGTAGAGATATTGAAGAGATTAGCATTGGTGACTTTGTATTGTCAGGGGGTGAAGTTGCTGCATTTGTTGTAACAGACTCTGTTCTTAGATTTATTCCGGGAGTTCTAGGTAATATTAATTCCTCAAAAGATGAAAGTTTTGAGAATGGACTTCTTGAATATCCCCAATTCACAAAACCTCAAGTTTGGGAGGAAAAAAAGGTCCCAAATGTGCTAATTTCAGGGGATCATGCCAAAATTAAAGACTGGCGTTTATCTCAATCTGAGGCTATAACACGCGACCGAAGACCAGATTTGTGGCAAAAATATAAGAAAAATTAAAATGAAAAACATTGAAGAAATAAACAGATTAAACCTTAATAAGATTATTTCTGAGAGAAAACATCCTGATTTTTTCCCTGGCGACATAGTTAAAGTTGGTGTCCGAATAACTGAGGGGAAAAGAGATAGAATTCAATACTTTGAGGGTGTGTGTATTGCAAAAAAAAGTAGAGATATAAACTCATCTTTTACTGTGAGAAAAATTTCTTTTGGTGAGGGAGTTGAGAGAACTTTTGCATTATACAGCCCAATTGTAGATACAATTAAAGTTGTAAGATCAGGTAAAGTAAAAAGAGCAAAATTATATTATTTAAGAGATAGAACTGGTAAATCTGCAAGAATAGCTGAAAAAATCAAGAAAACGATTGGTATTGATTTAGAAACAAAAATAAATGCAGTCACTGAGGAAAACTTAATGCCATCAACAGACCCTCAAACTGAGGCGCCTAAAGAGGAGCTAAAAGTAGAAGCTAAAACAGAGGCTCCAAAAGAAGAGCCAAAATCAGAAGCTAAACCTGAGCCTGTAAAATCAGAAGAACCAAAAGAAAATCAAGATCAGAAAAAATAATTTTTTTCTAAATGCCTTTTTCAACTTACGATAAAATTTGGAACGAACATCTAGTCGATGAGCAACCAGATGGCACGTCGTTATTGTTTGTAGATAGACATTTAATTCATGAAGTTACAAGCCCTCAAGCATTTGAAGGCTTAAGAAATTCAAGTAGAAAAGTAAGACATCCTAAATTAACTCTTGCAGTTGCAGATCACAATGTACCAACAACAGATAGGTCAAAGGGTATTGCAGACGAGGACTCTAGAATTCAAGTGGAAACTTTGAATAAAAATTGCAAAGAATTTGGAGTAAAAATATTTGGAATGGATGATAAAAGACAGGGCATCGTCCATATCATAGGACCTGAACAAGGTTTCACACAGCCTGGAAATATTATTGTTTGTGGTGATAGTCATACCGCAACACATGGAGCATTTGGAGCTCTAGCTTTTGGTATAGGAACTTCAGAAGTAGAACACGTTTTAGCAACACAAACTTTGGTTCAAAAAAAATCTAAAAACTTTAGAATTAGCGTGAATGGTTCATTGCCCATCGGAGTAACATCAAAAGACGTAATTTTACAGATAATTGGAAAAATAGGTACAGCTGGTGGTACTGGCTATGTGATTGAGTATGCCGGTAACCTTATATCAAATCTAAGTGTTGAACAAAGAATGACGATTTGTAATATGACGATTGAAGGTGGTGCAAGAGCAGGATTAATTCAACCAGATGAAAAGATTTTCCAATATTTAAAAGACAAACCAATGTCACCAAAAGGGGAAAACTGGGACAAAGCCTTAGAATATTGGCATACATTAAAATCTGATACGGATGCAAAATTTGATAAAGAATTAACATTTGATGGATCTCAGATTAAACCAATGGTTACTTGGGGGACATCTCCTCAAGATGTAGTTGAAATAGACGGTAAAGTTCCTAATCCTGAAATCGAAACTGACCCAGATAGAAAAAATTCAATTAATAGATCGTTAAATTATATGGGATTAAAGCCAAACACAAAAATCCAAGATATTAAGATAGATAAAGTTTTTATAGGAAGTTGCACTAATGGCAGGATAGAAGATATCAGAGAAGCAGCAAAAATTCTTAAAGACAAAAAAATTGCTAATCATGTTCATGCGATGATTGTTCCTGGATCTGGGCTAGTTAAAGAGCAGGCCGAACAAGAGGGCTTAGACAAAATATTTTTACAATCAGGCTTTGAATGGAGAGAGCCAGGTTGCTCAATGTGTCTAGCAATGAATGCAGACAAACTTAAACCTGAGGAAAGATGCGCATCTACTTCCAATAGAAATTTTGAAGGAAGACAAGGAAGAGGTGGTAGAACACATTTGGTTAGTCCAGCAATGGCTGCAGCAGCTGCAATTTCTGGAAACTTAGATGATGTTAGAAAATATCAAAATTAAATGAACAAATTCTCCTCAATAAAAAGTATTCCAGCCTATCTACCTATAGTCAATATAGATACAGACATGATAATTCCTAAACAGTTTTTAAAAACTATAAAAAGGACTGGACTAGGAAAAAATTTATTTTTTGAAATGAGATATGATCAAAGTGGTAAAGAGATAGATGACTTCATATTAAATAATACTCCATATAATAATTCTAAAATTTTAATTACAGGAAAGAATTTTGGATGTGGCTCCTCTAGAGAACACGCTCCTTGGGCTTTAATGGATTTTGGAATAACTTGTGTAATTAGCTCAAGTTATGCAGATATATTTTACAATAACTGTTTTAAAAATGGGATTTTACCAATTACTATTTCAGAGGATCAAATCAAAGAAATTTCAGAGTACTCAAAAAGAAAAGAGGAAATTTCTGTAAATTTACCTGAACAAAAAATCAGTTTTGGAAATAAAGAAATTAAATTTGAAATAGATCAATTTAAAAAAAAATGTCTAATCGAGGGATTAGATGACATTGCTTTATCACTAGAAAAATCCGAAAAAATAGTTTCATACGAAAATAAAATCAAAGAGGAAAAACCCTGGATATTTAATGATTAAAATTAAAAAAAGAAAAATTTTATTATTGTCAGGGGACGGTATTGGACCTGAGGTAATTGCTGAAGTTAAAAAAATAATTGAATGGTTTAATTCAAATAAATCCCTGGATTTTGAAATTGATCAAGAATTAGTTGGTGGTGCTGCTTATGACAAACATGGAACCCCAATAACTGATGAAGCTTTTTATAAGGCACAAGAAAGTGCTGCTGTAATATTAGGTGCTGTTGGTGGACCAAAGTGGGATAATATTGATTTTTCAAAAAAACCAGAGAGAGCTCTATTAAAATTAAGAAAAGAATTAAAATTATTTGCAAATTTGAGACCTGCAATTTGTTTCAAACAACTTGTTGATGCCTCAAGTTTAAAGCCTGAATTTGTTTCTAATTTAGATATTCTTTTTGTTAGAGAATTAACGGGTGGAATTTATTTTGGTGAACCTAGAGGGATAAAACCAATAGACAATGGTGAAAGAAAAGGAATTAATACTCATGTCTATACTACTAGTGAAATTGATAGAGTGGCCCGTGTTGCATTTGATCTAGCCAGAAAAAGGAATAATAAAGTTACTTCTTGTGAAAAGTCAAATGTAATGGAGGCAGGTCAATTATGGAAAGAAGAAGTCCAGGCACTTCATGAAAAAGAATATAGTGACGTAGAATTAAATCATATGCTTGCAGATAATTGTGCAATGCAATTAGTTAGAAATCCGAAACAATTTGATGTTATAGTAACTGATAATCTTTTTGGTGATATGTTATCAGATGAGGCTGCAATGTTGACTGGCTCTCTTGGACTTTTGCCATCAGCCTCTCTTGGTGCAAAAGATAAAAATGGTAATATGCGATCACTTTATGAGCCAGTTCATGGATCTGCACCTGATATTGCAGGACAAGGTATAGCAAACCCAATTGCCACAATTTTAAGCTTTGCTATGGCTTTAAGATATTCCTTAGACCTTGATAAAGAAGCTGATAGTTTGGAAAAAGCTGTTCAAGATGTCTTAGATGAAGGTCTTAGAACTAAAGATATTATTTCCAAAGGAATGAAAGAGGTATCTACATCGGTAATGGGTGATGCGATAATTTCAAAATTGCAATAATTTAACATTTATTCTAAAGTATATTTATGCCAACTTATAATGCACCTGTAGAAGATATGATGTTTCTCTTTGATAAATTGAGAAACAATAAAAAATATAATGAGATTGAAAAATACAAGGAAGTTAACTCAGAATTAGTAAAAGATATTTTGGATGAAGCAGCAAAAATAACTCAAAACTTAATTTTACCTCTTGCAAAGAGTGGAGATGAAACACCTGCAGTTCTTGAAAATGGAGTTGTCAGAACGCCCCCAGGATACAAAGAGGCTTACCAAAAATTTATAGATGATGGATGGATTTCCTTATCTTGTGATCCAAAATACGGTGGACAAGGAATGCCAAAAACAGTGAGTACATTTTTTGATGAAATGCTTTCATCAGCAAGCTTGTCTTTTAAACTATATAGTGAACTAACAATTGGAGCATATAATTGTTTACTAAGACATGCAGATGAAGAAATAAAGAATACATATTTACCCAAAATGGTAGAGGGGAAATGGAGTGGTACAATGTGTCTTACAGAACCAGTATGTGGAACAGATTTAGGTCTGTTAAAAACTAAAGCTGTGGATCAAAAAGATGGAACATACAAGATAAGTGGACAAAAAATTTTTATAACTTCAGGTGACCAAGATTTAACAGAAAATATTATTCATTTAGTGTTAGCACGATCAACAGATTCTCCGGCAGGGACTAAAGGAATTAGTTTATTTTTAGTTCCTAAATTCGTTTTGAATAAAGATGGATCTGTTGGACCAAGAAATGGTGTTTCGACAGGCTCTATTGAAAATAAAATGGGAATTAAAGGATCTGCAACATGTGTTTTAAATTTTGATGAAGCTGTTGGATACATGATTGGACCTAAAAATAAAGGTCTAAACTCTATGTTTACAATGATGAATTTAGAAAGAATAATTGTTGGGATTCAGGGACTTGGAATTTCAGAAATTGCATACCAAAATTCTCTTACTTATGCCAAAGAAAGGAAACAGGGGAAGGCATTTAATTCTAAATCAAACAATGGCGCAGATTATATTATTGACCATGTTGATATAAGAAGATCACTTTTAAGCATGAAATCAATGATAGAAGGACAAAGAGCCTTGAGTTTCTGGCTGTCTCAGCAAATTGAAGTAAGTTTGAATCATTCTGATGAAAAAATAAAACAAGAGGCTTCAGATCTTGTTTCATTGATGACACCAGTTGTTAAATCACTTTTTACAGACAATGCAATGGAGATAACCAGTGAAGCAATGCAAATTCATGGAGGGTATGGATTTACAAAAGATCAAGGTATAGAGCAATTCTATCGAGATAATAGAATTACACCTATCTATGAGGGAACAAATTCAGTTCAGGCGGCTGACTTAGTTTTTAGAAAGTTAATTAATAAAAATGGTGATATTATTGAAAATTATTTAAACCTAGTTAAAGAAGAGATTAAAATCACTGATAAAAAGGCAGAGCCATTTATTAAACAACTTAACTACCATTTAGATATTTTATCCAAATTTACTGATTGGATGAAAGAAAAAATCAAAAATTCTCCAGAGGATGCTAGTGGAGCATGTAATGATTATTTAAAAGTTTTAGGTTTAGTGGCTACAGGACATGCGTGGTTGAAAGTGCTAGAAGTTTCTTTTAATGAATATGACAACAACAAAGACTTTTATGAGGACAAAATCCAAACTGCAAACTTTTTCTTCAATAGAGTGCTTCCTAGAATAGAAAGTAGTTATATTACTGCAACAACTGGAAGTAATTATATTATGAATTATAAATTTAATTAGCATGAACCATTATGAGACAAATTTGGATAAAAATGATGCTAATTATGTTCCATTAACACCTTTATCGTTTTTAGAGAGGGCAAAAGATATTTACCCAAATTATGAGGCTGTAGTTTATGAGAGTAGAAAATATACTTGGAGCGAAGTTTATAAAAGGTGTGTGAAGTTTGCCAGTGCACTAGATAAAATTGGAATTAAAACTGGTGACACAGTATCTGTTTTAGCGTTTAACACTCCAGAAATTTTTGAGGCACACTATTCTATTCCGATGGTTGGTGCGGTAATAAATGCAATTAATACAAGACTTGACTCTAAGACAATAAGCTACATCTTAAATCATAGTGAGGCAAAAGTATTAATAGTAGATAGACAATTTCACGATGTAATCAAAAAAGCTTTAGAAGACGTGAAGCAGGAAATTAAAATAATAGATATTGATGATAAAGATGCGAATTTAAAAGATTCTAAAGCAATAGGCCCTTTGGAATATGAAGATTTTCTTAATACAGGTGATGAAGGCTATACTTGGAAATTACCTAAAGATGAGTGGCAGGCAATTGCTTTAGGATATACATCCGGAACAACAGGTAATCCAAAAGGAGTAGTTTATCATCATAGAGGATCATATTTAATGGCAACCGGAAGTGCTGTCGCATGGAACATGCCAAATAAATTAAACTTTTTATACACAGTTCCAATGTTTCATTGTAATGGATGGTGCTATCCTTGGACCATGTCAATGATTCATGGAAGAGTCATATGTTTAAGAAACATTGATGTTAAAAAAATATTTGAATTGATAGATAAATACGAAGTGTCTCATTTTGGAGGTGCTCCTATTGTTTTAAATATGCTGGCTAACGCACCAAAAGATCAACAAAAAGAATTAAAAAGAAAAGTTTACGTGTTAACTGCAGGTGCTCCTCCTCCAAGTATAATTTTTGAAAAAATGAAAAAACTTGGATTTGAAGTAATGCATGTTTATGGTTTAACGGAAACTTATGGTCATATTTTACAATGTGCATGGAATGACGAGTGGGATGGATTAGATCAAGATAATCAAAATGAAATCAAGGCTAGACAAGGTGTAAGATATCCTAATACGGAGGGTGTTGTTGTCATGGACCCAGAAACTATGAAACCAATACCTCATGACGGAAAAACTATGGGTGAAATAATGATCAGAGGTAATGTTGTAATGAAAGGCTATTTTAAAGATAAAGAGGCAACTGAAAAATCTATGGAAGGTGGATGGTTTCATTCAGGAGATTTAGCTGTAACGCATCCAAGTGGTTATATAAAAATTCAGGATAGGTCTAAAGATATTATTATATCTGGTGGAGAAAATATTTCATCTATCGAAATCGAAAATACAATATCAAAACACCCTGCAGTATCTCTAGCAGCAGTGGTTGCAAAGCCTGATGAGAAATGGGGAGAAACTCCATGTGCCTTTGTGGAGTTGATAGAAGGGAAATCTAGCACAGAGGAGGAAATTATTACTTTTTGTAGAGAAACTCTCGCTGGGTTTAAACTTCCAAAGAAAGTAGTATTTGCTCCATTGCCAAAGACATCAACGGGTAAAATTCAAAAGTTTGAATTAAGAAAACAAGCTAAAGAGCTCAGCTAATATAGTTTCTTTACAAAATTGAAATAAGATGACAGTAATGCGGAAAAATAAATGAAAAACTTTTTAATAGCAAAATCAAGAAGATTAAGGGGAACACCGTATACCTCTAGAATTGAGAAGCAAGGTGTGACTGCTTACACTATTTATAATCATATGTTGTTGCCAGCAGCATTTGGTTCTGTAGAAGATGCTTATCACCACTTGAAAGAGCATGTTCAAATTTGGGATGTTGCTGCTGAAAGACAAGTTGAAATTTCTGGAAAAGATTCTGCTAAATTGGTTCAATTAATGACATGTAGAGATTTATCAAAATCTAAAGATGGAAGATGTTACTACTGCCCAATAATTGACGATAATGCTGGTTTAATAAATGACCCTGTAGTCTTAAGACTAAATGAAAATAGATGGTGGATTTCTTTAGCTGACTCAGATGTAATTCTATTTGCCAAAGGATTAGCAATTGGAAACAAATTTGATGTAAAAATTTCTGAACCTGATGTTGACATAATGGCAGTGCAAGGACCAAAATCATTTCAATTAATGGAAAAAGTTTTTGGAGAAAAAATTGTAAACTTAAAATTTTTTGGCTTTGATTATTTTGAATTTGGTGGAGATAAACATCTTATTGCAAAATCTGGATGGTCTAAACAAGGTGGCTATGAAATTTATATGGAACACAACGATTCAGGTTTAAAATTATATGACCATCTTTTTGAAATTGGTAAAGAATTTAATATAAAACCAGGTGGACCAAATTTAATTGAACGTATTGAGAGTGGTTTACTTTCACACGGTAATGACATGGACAATGGAGACAATCCATATGAATGTGGATTTGATAAATATATCAATATTGACAGTGATGTAGATTTTTTAGGTAAAGAAAAATTAAAGAAAATAAAATCAGAAGGAATTAAAAAAAAATTGATGGGAGTGAAAATTGATACTAAGGAAATAAGTGTCACTGGTTCAATGGATTTAATTGATGAAAACAACAAAGTAATTGGAGAACTAAGATCTGGATGTTATAATCCAACATTCGGCCAAGTTATTGGAATTGCAATGATAAATAAACCTCACTTTGAGGAGTCGAAATCCTTCAAAATCAATATAAATGGTACTCATTTTGATGGAAAAGTTTGTGATTTACCTTTCATTTAGTATAAAACTCTAAATATCATGAATATAGCAATAGTTGGTGCAACCGGAAACGTAGGTCGAAAACTAATTGAAGTTTTGGAAAAAAAAAATTTTCCTGTAACCGAAGCTTATTTAGTTGCTTCCTCAAATAGTGCTGGAAAAAAAATACATTTTTTAGGGAAAGAACATACAGTAATAAACTTAGAGGAGTTTGATTTTTCAAAAGTAAAAATAGCATTTTTTGCGGCTGGATCAGCAATAGCTGAAAAATGGGCTTCAATAGCTGCTGAAAAAACAATTGTTATAGATAATTCAAAATTTTTTAGAAAAGATCCTGAAATACCTTTAATTGTACCTGAAGTGAATTCAAAAGAATTACCAAAATTTAAAAATAAAAATATTATAGCAAATGCTAATTGTTCTGTAATTCCAATAGTTGTAGCTCTTAAACCTTTACACGATTTATATAATATCAAAAGAATAGTTGCATCAACTTACCAATCAGTATCAGGTGCAGGAAAAGCTGGCATGGATGAACTGATATCTCAAACAAAAGAAGTATTGGAAAACAAAAATGTTCAGTCTAAAAATTTTACCAAGCAGATAGCTTTCAATGCAATACCACATATCGATAGCTTTCTTGAAAACGGAAGTACAAAAGAAGAGCAAAAAAATCATGATGAAGTGAAAAAAATTTTAGATAATAAAATTAGTATTACCTCTACTTGTGTAAGAATTCCTGTTCTAGTATCTCACTCAATAAGTGTGAATGTAGAATTCAACAAGAAACATAACTTAGAAGAAGTAAAAACTGTTTTATCATCATCTCCAGGATGCAAAGTAGTTGATGAACATAAAGATGGTGGATACATCACTCCAGTTGAGGCTGAGGATAAATTTGAGACATTTGTATCAAGAATCCGAGATGACTCATCTCAACCCAATTCAATTAATTTATGGATAGTATCAGATAATTTATTAAAAGGTGCTGCACTTAATGCTGTTGAAATTGCTGAAGCTTTAGTAGAAAAAGATTTTTATGGAAGATAAAAATCCAATATCACCACATATACAGATTTATAATTGGCATATTTCCTCATTGGTTTCAATATCGCATCGGATAACTGGAATAATTAATTTTTTTGCTATTACTTTTATAGGTTTATGGATAGCTTCATTATTGTTGGGTGAGGATTATTATGAATACACAAGTTCTTTTTTGTCTTCTTTTTTCGGTAAATTTATTTGTATTGGAATAATCTGGTCTTTCACATTTCAAGTTCTAAGTGAGATAAGACATTTGTTAATGGACTTAGGATATGGTTTTGAACCCAAAACTACAAAAATATCTGGATTAATTGTTTTGATTGGCTCTTTTCCTATATCAGTTTCAATTTACGCTATAGGAAGGTTAATAATTTAATGGGATCTGTAATTAAGAAATGGTTGTTTTTAAAAGTAAGTTCAGCAATTTTAATACCTTTAATGATATGGTTTGCAATGAGTTTGGCTTCTATTTATGACAAAGACTATAATGAGGTTCTAACATTTATATCTTCACAGCCATCCAAATTATTGTTCAGCATGTTTTTGATTTTTGCATATTTTTTCTCTGCACTAAGTATAAGCGAGGTTTTTGAAGATTATATTGAAGACAAAAATATCAAAAATGCCGCAAATAAAACCTTAAATATCTTTGCTATAGTATTTCCATTATTAATAATTATCTTAGTATTTAATTTATAGTTATGAGTTCGTACAAAATAATTGATCATGAATATGATGTAGTTGTCTTGGGTGCTGGTGGCTCAGGTTTAAGAGCTGCAGTTGGCCTGAGTGAAGCTGGTCTAAAAACAGCCTGTGTTTCAAAAGTATTTCCCACAAGAAGTCATACTTCTGCAGCACAAGGAGGTATTTCTGCAGCGTTAGGAAATATGGGTGAGGATGACTGGAGATGGCATATGTATGATACAGTTAAAGGTGCTGATTGGTTGGGTGACCAAGACTCAATTGAATATTTGTGTAAAGAGGCTCCAGCAGCAGTACTAGAATTAGAAAAGTATGGAGTTCCATTTAGTAGAACAGAAGATGGAAAAATTTATCAAAGACCCTTTGGGGGTATGACAAAAAATTATGGAAATGAGACAGTTCAGAGAACATGCGCTGCAGCTGATAGAACAGGACATGCAATACTTCACACTCTGTATGGCCAAGCTTTGAAGCACAATACCGAATTTTTTATTGAGTACTTTGCACTAGATTTAATAATGAAAGATGGAGCTTGCAAAGGTTTAATTGCTTGGAACCTTAACGACGGAACCATACACAGATTCAGATCTCACATAACAATTATTGCAACAGGAGGGTATGGGAAAGTATATTACTCAGCTACTTCTGCACATACTTGTACTGGAGATGGTAATGCGATGGTTTTAAGAGCTGGTTTACCTTTACAAGACATGGAATTTGTACAATTTCACCCTACTGGCATATACGGCCATGGAACTTTAATTTCAGAAGGTGTTAGAGGTGAAGGAGGTTATTTAGTAAATTCAAAAGGTGAAAGATTTATGGAGCGTTACGCACCAAAAGCAAAGGATTTAGCATCAAGAGACGTCGTAAGTAGATCAATTGCGGTAGAAATAAATGAAGGTAGAGGTATAGGAAAAGAACAAGATCATGTTCATCTTCATATAGATCACTTAGACCCTAAAGTTATAGAAGAAAGATTACCAGGTATTTCTGAGGCTTCTAAATTATTTGCTAACGTGGATGTAACGAAGGAGCCAATACCAGTTGTTCCAACTGTACATTACAATATGGGAGGAATACCAACAAATTATAAGGCTGAAGTTCTTACAATTAATGGATCAGAAAAAACTGTTCCTGGTTTAATGGCAATTGGAGAAGCTGCATGTGTTTCTGTTCATGGTGCGAATAGATTGGGCTCAAACTCATTAATTGATCTTGTAGTTTTTGGAAGAGCAGCAGCAAAGAGAGCAGCAGAACTTGTAAAACCAGGAATGAAACATGACGAAATCGATAAAAGTGAGACTGATAGGTGTTTAGATAGATTTGATAAACTTAGAAATTCTGAAGGTTCTAATCCTACATCTGAACTTAGACTATCAATGCAAAAAACGATGCAGTCTAAATGTGCTGTATTTAGAAGTGAAAAAACACTAAAGGAGGGTGTTGATGAAATAAGAAAACCTTTTGAGGGCATGGAATCTTTATCTGTTAAAGATAAATCATTAATATTTAATACAGATCTAGTCGAAACTTTAGAATTCGATAACTTAATTAGACAAGCAATAACTACTATGGACTCAGCTTATCACAGAAAAGAAAGTAGAGGGGCACATGCAAGAGAAGACTTCCCGAAAAGAGATGATGAAAATTATATGCAACATACTCTCTCATGGTGCAATGGCTCTAAAACAAAAATAAATTATAGACCAGTTAATAGATCAACACTAACAAACGATGTACAATATTTTCCTCCTCAGGAAAGAGTATATTAATGGTACAGTTTAATTTACCGTCAAACTCAAAAATAAAAAAAGGTCAATATTACAAAGACAAAACAGGATCAAAGAATATAAGAAAAGTAAATGTTTATAGATGGGATCCATCTAAAAATGAAAATCCAAGAATAGATACTTATGAAGTTGATATGGATAATTGCTCTTCTAAAGTTTTAGATATTTTAAATAAAATCAAAAATGAAATTGATCCGTCTATTGCATATAGAAGATCATGCGCTCATGGAGTATGTGGGTCATGTGCAATGAATATGAATGGAAAGAATGGTCTAGCGTGTACCAAATCTCATTCTGAATTGGATGGCGATATCGATATTTATCCATTACCACATTTAAAAGTCTTAAAAGATTTAATTGGAGACTTAAGCACTCTTTACAAACAATATGAGTCTGTTGAACCTTGGCTAAAAACAACAAAAATAAATGACAAAGAAAACATTCAGACAAAAGAGGATAGAGCAAAATTAGATGGTTTATATGAGTGTATTATGTGTGCATGCTGTTCAACATCCTGCCCAAGTTATTGGTGGAATGGTGAAAAATATTTAGGTCCTGCAGTTTTACTTCAAGCTTACAGGTGGATAATTGACAGTAGAGACGAGGACAGAAAAGAAAGACTTAAAAAAGTTGCTGACGAACTTAAACTTTATAGATGTCATACTATCTTGAATTGTACAAATGCTTGCCCCAAAGGCTTAAATCCTGCAAAAGCTATTGCAGAGATAAAGAAAATGCTTGCAACAGCTTAATTACTTAATTAAATAATTTCAATCATGAATTTAATCAAACATTTTGTTGGTGGAAAAATAATATCGGGTAATTCTGAAAGAAAAGGGAAAATCTTTAATCCTGCAACTGGGGAACAAGAGTCTGAAGTTATTTTAGCCTCAAAATCAGATTTAGATGGTGCAGTGGAAATTGCACAAAAAGCTTTTGAGACTTGGTCATTAAATCCCCCACTTCAAAGAGCAAGAATAATGTTTAAATTTAAAGAGCTTATAGAAAAAAATTTTGATGAACTGGCAAAACTAATAGTCTCAGAGCATGGAAAAGTTTACGAGGATGCTAAGGGATCATTAATAAGAGGATTAGAAGTTGTAGAGTTTGCATGTGGAATTCCACATTTACTTAAAGGAGAGTTTTCTGAAAATGTTGGAACAAACGTTGATAGTTATTCGATGCGGCAGCCTTTAGGAGTTGCAGCTGGTATAACCCCATTTAATTTTCCAGCTATGGTACCGATGTGGATGTTTCCATTAGCTATTGCATGTGGAAATAGTTTTATCCTAAAACCATCAGAAAAAGATCCTTCATGTCCGATGAAATTAGCTGAACTTCTTCATGAAGCTGGTCTTCCTGAGGGTGTTTTTAATGTTGTAAATGGTGATAAAGAGGTTGTTGACGCTATATTAACAAACCAAAATATTAAAGCTGTTAGTTTTGTTGGATCAACTCCTATTGCTAAGTATATATATGAAAATGCAGCTAAAAATGAAAAGAGAGTCCAAGCATTAGGTGGAGCAAAAAATCATTTAGTTGTTATGCCAGATTGTGATTTAGATGGTGCCGTAAATGGTTTGATGGGTGCTGCATATGGTTCAGCTGGAGAAAGATGTATGGCGCAGTCAGTAGCAGTAGCGGTAGGAGATATAGGTGATGAGTTAGTCTCAAGACTATCAAAAAAAGCTGAAGCATTAAAAATTGGACCCGGTATGGATAAATCATCTGAGATGGGCCCTTTAGTAACCAAAGAACATTTAGAAAAAGTAAAAGGCTATGTAGATCTAGGAGTTAAAGAGGGAGCAAAACTTGTTCTTGATGGAAGAAATTTGAAATTACAGGGATATGAAAAAGGTTTTTATATTGGTGGGTGTCTTTTTGATCATGTGACTACTGATATGAGAATTTATAAAGAGGAAATATTTGGACCAGTTTTATCCGTGGTTAGGGTAAAAACATTTGAAGAGGCTACAAAAATGATTAATGAGCACGAATACGGAAATGGAGTTAGCATTTATACTAGAGATGGAGATGCAGGTAGAACATTCGCAAGTAAAATTCAAGTTGGAATGGTAGGGATAAATGTTCCAATACCAGTTCCAATGGCTTTCCATAGTTTTGGAGGGTGGAAAAGGTCATTATTTGGAGATAGTGGAACCCATGGTATGGAAGGTGTAAAATTTTATACTAAATTAAAAACTATTACTTCTAGATGGCCATCAGGAATTAGATCTAATCCTGAATTTATTATGCCAACAATGAAATAAAAAATGAGTAAAATTTCTTTAATAGGGGCAGGTCAAATTGGAGGAACTTTAGCTCATTTAATTGGTTTAAAAGAACTGGTGGATGAAGTTGTTTTATTTGATGTTGCAAGTGGAGTAGCAAAGGGAAAAGGTTTAGATATAGCCCAATCTTCCTCGGTAGATGGATTTAATGTAAAATTTTCAGGAACAGATAAGTATGAAGATATAAAAGGATCAGATGTTATTATAATTACAGCAGGTGTTCCTAGAAAACCTGGAATGAGTAGAGACGATCTATTAGGAATTAATTTAAGAATTATTAAACAAGTTGCAGAAGGAATAAAAAATAATGCGCCTAATGCCTTTGTAATTTGTATTACAAATCCATTGGATGTAATGGTAATGGCATTTCAAAAATATTCAGGACTCCCCGTTCACAAGGTTGTAGGGATGGCAGGTATATTGGATAGTTCAAGATTTAAACTATTTTTATCTGAAGAATTAAATGTGCCTGTAAAAGAAATCGATGCTATGGTAATGGGTGGACATGGAGATACAATGGTACCTCTTCCACGATTTACAAAAGTCTCTGGTCAACCATTGATGGAGTTAGTGAAAGAGGGAAAGATTTCTGTGGAAAAATTAGAGAGTATTAATCAGCGAACTAGAGATGGTGGTGCAGAAATTGTAAAATATTTAGAAAAGGGATCAGCATTTTATGCACCTGCAGCATCTGGAGTTGAGATGGCTGAAGCATTTTTAAAAGATCAAAAAAAACTTTTACCATGTGCAGCATATTTACATGGGGAGTATGGAATTAATAATGTATATGCAGGCGTTCCTGTTATCATTGGAAATGAAGGTGTTGAAAAAATTGAGGAAATCGACCTTAATGAAAATGAAAAAACAGAGTTTAATAATTCGGTAGAAGCAGTAATAAAATTATGGGATGCAGCATCTAAAATAGACCCTGACTTAAATAGAGATTAAATGAATATCCACGAGCACCAGGCAAAAGAAATACTTAAAAAGTATGGCGCTGTTGTACCCGAAGGCGTTTATGCTCTTAATGTAAATGAATTAATTGAAAAAGTAAAAAATCTCAAAGCCGATAAGTATGTATTAAAAGCTCAAATTCATGCAGGAGGTAGAGGAAAGGCTGGAGGTGTAAAAATTGTTGATAATATTGCTCTTTTGGAAGAGGAAGCGAAAAAATTGTTTGGTAAAACATTGGTTACCCATCAAACTGGACCCTCAGGAAGAGAGGTGAAAAGATTGTATGTTGAAACTGCATCAGAAATAGAAAAAGAATTCTATCTGTCTTGTCTTGTTGATAGAACTTCTGCGAAAATTGCATTTATTTCCAGCGATCGGGGTGGAATGAATATTGAGGAAGTTGCTGAAAAATCACCAGATAAAATAATAACTACTAAAGTAGATTTTAATGAAAGTATTTCAGAGGAAGACTGTAACAAAGTTATTAAAATTTTTGATTTAGACAACGATGCAAGTAAACAAGCAGTCAATTTAATAAAATCAATTTACAAAATGTTCATTAATACAGATGCAAACTTAGTAGAGATAAATCCTCTCATTTTAACAAAAAAAAACAAAATTGTATGTTTGGATGCAAAGATGACTTTTGATGAAAATGCATTATTTAAACATCCAGAAATTCAGAAACTTAGAGATTTTAATGAGGAAGAAGAAACAGAAATTGAAGCAAGCAAATATGATCTGGCATACATTAAATTGGATGGAAATATTGGATGTATGGTAAATGGTGCTGGATTAGCAATGGCTACTATGGATATTATTAAATTATATGGAGAAGAACCTGCAAATTTTTTAGATGTAGGTGGTGGTGCCTCTAAAGAAAAAGTTTCAGCAGCATTTAAAATTATCTTATCTGACAAAAATGTAAAAGGAATACTAATAAATATTTTTGGAGGAATAATGAGATGTGACGTACTCGCACAAGGTGTTGTAGATGCAGCAAAAGAAATTAAATTTAAAGTTCCTTTAGTAGTGAGACTAGCAGGCACAAATTTCAAAGAGGGAAAAGAAATTTTAGATAATTCTGGATTAGAGATTATTTCTGCAAATGATTTATCCGATGCAGCAAAAAAAATTGTTGAGGCAATTAAATAATGTCAGTTTTAATTAACAAGGATACAAAAGTAATTTGTCAAGGTTTCACTGGCGCTCATGGAACTTTTCATTCTGAACAATCTATTAAGTATGGAACTAACTTGGTTGGTGGAGTTACTCCTAAAAAAGGAGGTCAAATTCATTTGGAAAGACCAGTATTTAATACTGTTAAAGAAGCTAAAGATCAGACAGGTGCAAATGCAACAATGATTTATGTTCCTGCAAAGTTTGCAGCTTCAGCAATTATAGAGGCAATTGATTCATCTATAGAATTGATTGTATGTATAAGTGAGGGAATTCCAGTTTTAGACATGCTTAAAGTAAAAAGAAGACTTTCGAACTCTAAATCGAGACTTATCGGTCCCAACTGTCCAGGTATAATAACTCCTGATGAATGTAAAATTGGAATAATGCCTGGAAATATTCATAAAAAAGGAACAGTAGGAATTGTTTCTAGGTCAGGAACATTAACTTACGAGGCAGTAGCCCAAACCTCAGAAAATGGCCTCGGTCAATCTACATGTATAGGAATCGGTGGAGATCCAATAAATGGTACAAATTTTATTGATTGTCTAGATCTGTTTTTAAATGATGAAAATACTGGGTCTATAGTCATGATTGGTGAGATCGGAGGTACTGCTGAAGAAGAAGCTGCTGAATTTATAAAAAATCATAAGATAAAAAAACCAATGGTTGGATTTGTAGCTGGAATTACAGCACCACCTGGTAGACGAATGGGTCATGCTGGTGCAATAATATCAGGAGGAAAAGGTAACGCTCATGAAAAAATTAAAATTATGGAAAAATCTGGCATTACAATGGCAAAATCACCATCTGAAATTGGAATAACTCTATTGAATAAATTGTCTAATTGATAACACCTTATTCGTATATAATTATATATAAAAATGTCATCATCTAAAAATATAGAATACAAAAAAACTTCATTTCTTAATAAATCAAATAGTGCATTTATAGAACAAATGTATGTGAAGTATGTAAATAATGATCCAAATTTACCTGTGAGTTGGAAAAAATATTTTATAGATATTGGCGATGATATTAATTCAATTGTTAAAGAGGTTAATGGACCATCTTGGAGTCCAAGAAAAAATAAAATTGATGAGAGTAAAATACTTGAAAATGAAATTGAGCTTCTAGAAAGTCAAAATAAAGAAATAGATCAAAAAGATATAGTTGTAAGTAACAGTAATTCTATTAAAGCAGTCTCTTTGATTAGAGCTTATAGACAGCGTGGTCATTTATTATCAAAAGTTGATCCATTAGAAATGAGAGAAAGTGAGTATCTTGACGAACTACATCCTGAAAATTATGGATTTAAAAAAGATGACTATAGTAAAAAAATTTACTTAGATGGTGTCTTAAATAAAGAATATTCTAACATAAAAGAAATTCTCTCTATATTAAGAAAAATTTATTGTGGAAATATTGGTTACGAATATATGCATATTTCAAATCCAACAGAAAGAAAATGGTTTCGAGATAGAGTTGAAAAAGATGAAAATGCAATGAAATTTACGGTAAATGGAAAAAATGCAATCTTAAACAAATTAATACAAGCTGAAGGTTTTGAAAAATTCTTACACACAAAATATGTGGGGTCAAAAAGATTTGGTCTTGATGGTGGTGAAAGTTTGATACCCGCATTAGAGCAAATAATTAAAATTGGTGGTCAGTCAAATATTAAAGAAGTTAAAATTGGTATGTCCCACAGGGGAAGACTAAATGTTTTAGCTAACGTTCTACAAAAATCATACAAAAGAATATTTAACGAGTTTGCTGGTGAAATTAATAATACAGATGAAGATAGCGCAGGTGATGTAAAATATCATTTGGGTGCATCTTCTGATAGAGAATTTGATGGAAATGTTGTTCATGTAAGTCTAACTGATAATCCCTCACATTTAGAAGCAGTCAATCCAGTAGTCCTAGGTCAAACCAGAGCAAAGCAATTTTTTCACAAAGATGCAAAAAGAAATAAGGTTATTCCAATTTTAATTCATGGAGATGCTGCTTTTGCTGGACAAGGTGTAGTAGCTGAATGTTTTGCAATGTCTGGTTTGCCAGGTCACAATACAGGCGGAACAATTCACATAATTGTAAATAATCAAATTGGGTTTACAACTAGCCCAAGATTTGCAAGATCCTCACCTCACCCATCAGATATTGCTAAAATGGTTGAGGCTCCAATAATACACGTCAATGGAGATGATCCAGAGGCTGTAGTTTATGGATCAAGAATTGCAACTGAGTTCAGGCTTAAATTCAATCGAGATGTGGTTTTAGATTTAGTTTGTTATAGAAGATTTGGACATAATGAGGGAGATGAGCCCTCTTTCACCCAACCTCTTATGTACAAAAAAATAAGATCACATCCTTCTCCGGCAAAAATTTATGGATCAAAACTTATAGATGAGGATTTACTTTCAGAAAATGATTTAAATAATCAAATTAAAAAATTTAAAACTTTATTAGATGATCAATTTAAAACTGCAAAAGATTACAAACCAAAAATAGAATGGTTTGAAGGAGCTTGGTCGAGTTATAAGCCTAAAAAAGGAAAAGATAAAAAAGGAATTACAGGTGCAGATCCTGATTTATTAAGAAATATCTCAGATAAAATAAATGTAATTCCTAACGAGATTAATGTTCACAAGACTATTAGCAAAATATTTCAAAACAGAAAAAAAACAATTGATCAAGGTTTTAATATTGATTGGTCATCAGCAGAAGCACTTGCTTTTGGTTTATTGTTGGAAGAGGGTTTCCCAGTAAGGTTTGTAGGTCAAGACTCTGGAAGAGGAACTTTTAGTCAAAGGCACTCAGTTTTACGTAATCAATTAGATAATACTAGATATATACCTTTAAATAGTATTTCAAAAAATCAAAAGAAATTCGAAATTGTAGATAGTTTCTTATCGGAGTTAGCAGTTCTTGGTTTTGAGTATGGTTATAGTTTAGTTGAGCCCAATACATTAACAATCTGGGAAGCGCAATTTGGTGATTTTGCTAATGGAGCACAAGTTATAATAGATCAATTTATATCTTCAGGTGAAAGAAAATGGCAGAGAGCCTCTGGTTTAGTAATGTTATTACCTCATGGATATGAAGGCCAGGGTCCCGAGCATTCATCTGCAAGATTAGAAAGATTTTTACAGTTATGCGCTAATGATAATCTTCAAGTGATGAATTGTACAACGCCAGCTAATTACTTTCATGCTCTTAGAAGACAGATTCATCGTGACTTTAGAAAACCTTTAGTTTTAATGACACCAAAGTCACTTTTAAGAAACAAATATTGTGTTTCAAGTATTGAGGACTTTAATAAGCAAACTTCATTTCACCGAATTTTATGGGACCACGCACTAAATAAAGATTCTAAAAATTTTATAAAATTGAAAAAACCTGCAGAAATTAAAAAAGTTATTCTTTGTTCTGGAAAAGTTTATTTCGATTTATTAGCTGCTAGAGAAAAAATTAAAAGAGACGATGTAATCTTATTTAGAATAGAACAATTATATCCTTTTCCCGTAAAAAGCTTAGTCAAAGAACTTAAGCCTTACGCAAATAATGCCAAATTTTATTGGTGCCAAGAAGAACCAAAAAATATGGGAGCATGGTTTTCAGTGAGAGATTATATTCAATGGACATTAGAAACTATTAAAGCTAAAAATAATAATATTTCATATATAGGAAGAAATCCTGATGCATCTCCCGCAACTGGCTATGCAAAAAGGCATATGGTAGAACAAGAAGAGATTATAAAAAAAGTTTTAGATAATGAGTGAAAAAATATTAGTTCCTGCGTTGGGTGAGAGTATAACGGAAGCAACTGTTTCAAAATGGCTTAAAAAAGTTGGAGATCCAGTTGAGGCAGATGAAGCGATTGTTGAACTTGAGACTGACAAAGTTAACTTAGAAGTTCCATCACCAATAACTGGCATTTTATCAGAAATGAATTCAAAAGATGGAGATACTGTTGAAGTTGGGGCAGTGCTGGGTTCTGTTTCTGAAGGTGAATCAAATTTAGAAAAAAAAGCACCCTCAAAGCAAGAAAAAGAAGTAGAAACTATTTCTGAGGATCTCATAAAAGAGGAAAATACAAACGTAATAAATCTAGAAATAGAGAAAAAACCTACTCCAAAATTAGGTAAAATTTCTGCAACTAGCAAAGAAGAGCCAATGGAACTTTTAGATGAGATTAATGAAGAACCTCTTCTACTAACTGACGAAGTTCAAACAACCCAAACTACAAAAGTTAATCCTCTTGTTCTTTCACCGGCGGTGAGGAAAATTGTTGCTGAAAATAATATTGATGTGGAAAAGGTTAAAGGTACAGGAAGGGATGGTAGAGTATTAAAAGGTGATCTTTTAAGCTTGATGGGGACAAATCCACAACCTAGTCAAAGAAGAATTCAATATGGTGAAGAAGAGAGAATTAAAATGACAAGGCTAAGACAAACTATAGCTAAAAGACTTAAACAAGCGCAAGAAAATGCAGCAATGTTAACAACTTTTAATGAAGTTGATATGTCTGGTATAATGTCGATGAGAAAGGACAACCAAGAAGATTTTAAAAATAGGTATGGAATAAAGCTAGGATTAATGTCATTCTTTGTAAAAGCCTGTGTAGTTGGTTTAAAATTATTTCCAGCAATAAATGCTGAAATTGAAGGTGAAGATATTATTTACAAAAATTATTATAATATAAGTTTCGCAGTTGGTACTGATAAAGGATTGGTTGTACCTGTTTTGAGAAATGCGGACGAAATGTCATTTGCTGATATAGAAAAAGAAATTAAAAGACTCTCAGAAAAAGCTAATAGCGGAAATTTATCGATAGAAGATCTTCAGGGAGGAACATTCACAATTAGTAATGGTGGAGTTTATGGTTCTATGTTATCAACACCTATTTTAAACCCACCTCAATCTGGAGTATTGGGAATGCATAACATTGTTGAAAGACCAGTTAATTTTAACGGCGAAATAAAAATTAAACCTATAATGTATTTAGCATTATCATATGATCACAGAATAATAGATGGAAAAGAGTCCGTCACATTTTTAAAAACTGTTAAGGAAAATCTTGAGGACCCAAGGAGATTATTTTTAAATATATAATGGCTGATAAATTTGATGTTACAGTAATCGGTGGTGGTCCTGCAGGATACGTTTGTGCTATAAGATTAGCTCAATTAGGCTTAAACACTGCATGTATTGAGTCAAGAGGATCTTTAGGAGGAACTTGTTTGAATATTGGATGTATACCATCAAAAAGTTTATTAAATCTATCTGAGAATTTTCATAAAGCAAAAAACTTTGCAAATATTGGTATTGAGACAGGTGAGATTAAATTAAATTTAAAAAAAATGATGGAAAATAAAGAAAAATCTGTATCAACGTTGACAAAAGGCGTGGAATTTTTGTTTAAAAAAAATAAGGTTACATACATTAAAGGTACTGGAACATTAAAAACTAAAGATGAAATATTAGTAAAAAATAATAATCAAGAGACAAAAATAAAATCGAATAAAATAATAATTAGTACTGGCTCAGCCCCTTTACCTCTTCCTGGTATAGAGTTTGATGAAAAGCAAATATTATCTTCTACTGGTGCATTATCCATTTCTAAACTCCCAAAAAAAATGATTGTTGTAGGTGGTGGATATATTGGTCTAGAAATGGGATCTGTTTGGTCGCGATTGGGAACTGAAGTACAAGTTGTGGAGTATCTTGATCATATTACTCCAGGATTAGATAAAGAAATTTCTAACGAGTTTATGAAAATTTTGAAAAAACAAAATATTAAATTTGATTTAAATACTAAGGTTGAAAAAATTTCTAAAAATAGTGAAGGAGTTGTCGTAGAAATTTCAAACGAAGAAAAAAAAAGTAAGTTAAAAGCTGACGTGGTTCTTATCTCAGTAGGTCGTAAACCTTATACTGATAATTTAAATTTAGATAATATTGGTGTTAATCTCGACAAAAAAGGAAGAGTTAAAGTTGATAAAAATTTTGAGACAAATATAAAAAATATTTATGCAATAGGTGATGTAATAGATGGTCCTATGCTTGCTCACAAGGCAGAGGAAGAAGGAATTGCTGTTGCGGAACTTATTGCAGGTCAATCAGGACATGTAAATTATAATTTGATACCAGGGGTAATATATACATCTCCAGAAGTTGCTTATGTAGGTGAAAATGAAGAACAGCTTAAAGAAAAAAATATCAGTTATAAAATTGGAAAATTTCCTTTCATGGCAAATTCAAGAGCAAAGGCAATAAACGAGTCCGAAGGATTCGTAAAAATATTAGCTGACAGAGCAACAGATCGCGTTTTAGGTGTACATATTATTGGTCCACATGCTGGAGAAATGATCGCTGAGATGTCTGTTGCAATGGAATTTGGTGCTAGTTCTGAGGATATTGCAAGAACCTGTCATGCTCATCCAACTTTTTCAGAGGCAATTAAAGAGGCAGCATTATCGGTAGATAAAAGACAGATTCACTCTTAATATATTTCATAATTTTTTTTATGAAATATCCTGTTTTAATACCCAATATATTCAATTTCCCTTTTACATATGAAAGCGATATAGATTTAAAAGTTGGAGACTATGTTTATGTACCATTTAGAAAATCAAAAATAACAGGAGTTGTTTGGGACACATTTGAAAAAACAAACAACAAAAATTTCCAGATAAAAAAAATTCTAAAAAAATTAGAAATTAAACCACTTAAAAAAGAAACAATGGCTTTTTTGAATTGGTTTTCGGAATATAACCTAGTGCCAAAAGGAATGTGTTTAAAATTACATCTAATAAGCGGAAATGTAATTACTAATTATGAAGATGAAAATTATTCTCACTTTAGTAAACAAAAGTTTGTAAACAAGTTTACTCTTTCTTCAGATCAAAGAAAAACTCTTAATGAAATATCAAAAATTAATAATAAATTTAGAGTCCATCTTTTACAAGGAACTACAGGGTCTGGAAAAACTATTGTCTACTTTGAACACATAAAACAATTATTGGAAAAAGGCCAACAAGCGATGATTTTATTGCCTGAAATAGGTTTAACTGCGGAATTTGAAAACAAATTTGAAGAATTTTTTGGTTTTAGAGCTGCAGTATGGCACTCTAGAGTAACACCAAAAAAAAAGAAAATTATATGGAGTGGAATATCATCAGGAAAAATTAATGTAATTATTGGAGCTCGTTCATCATTATTTTTACCATTTAAAAACCTTGGAATTATAGTTGTAGACGAAGAGCACGATCAATCATTTAAACAAGACGAAGGTGTAGTTTACAATGCAAGAGATATGGCAATTGCTAGAGCTAATTTTGAAAATATCCCTATTAATCTTGTTTCTGCTGTACCCTCAATAGAAACATTTGCTAATATCAAGAAAAAAAAATATGCTGTATCTCGTTTAACTAAAAGATATAAAGATGCTAATTTACCTTCATACGAAATAATAGACTTAAACAAAAATAAGTTAGATAAACAATCCTGGATTTCCAGTGAAACTTTGAAAAAAGTAAATAATCACTTAAAAAAAAATGACCAAGTATTATTTTTTATTAATAGAAGGGGTTTCGCTCCTTATGCTTTTTGCAAAAAATGTTTAAACGTTTTTTCCTGTCCAAACTGTTCTATAAATTTAGTATATCACAAACATAAAAATAAATTACTTTGTCATTATTGTGGTTTTCAATCTCAATTAAGTAGAAATTGTAAGAAAGGTGAGACATGTAATTTTATTTTTATTGGACCTGGTGTTGAAAGAATTTCAGAAGAGGTCAAGCTTAAATTCCCAAATAAGAAAATATCAATTTTTTCAAGTGATACAATGAATAAAAAATCTTCTAAAAAAAAATTAGATGATATAGTTAAAGGAGAAATTGATATTCTTATTGGAACACAATTAATTTCTAAAGGTTTTCATTTTCCAAAATTAAACTGTATTATTATTTTAGATATTGATCTTAATTCAAATGGACATGATTTAAGAACTGCAGAAAAAAACTTACAACTTTATCACCAATTATCGGGAAGGGCTGGTAGAGCTGGCAAACCAGCCATGGTATATTTTCAAACATATAACTTAAACCAAACTATTATTAATCAAATAACAAATCCTGATCCTTTTATTTTTTTAGAAAATGAATTGAAATTAAGAGAAAAGAACAATTTACCACCTTATGAAAGATTTGTTTCATTAATACTTACTTCCTCAAATGAAAAAAATTTAGAAAATGAGTCAAGGAATTTTAAAAAAATGTTATCGCAATACTTAAAGGATAAAATTTTAGGACCTGTTAATGCACCTATATATCGAGTAAGGCGAAAATATAGGCAGAGACTTTTGATAAGATCTAAAAAAGGCTCTAATATTCAAAAAAGACTGAGTGAAATCTTAATTAGATATAAATTACCTAAAGAAATAAAACTAACAGTTGATGTTGACCCAATAACCTTCAATTAATTGAAAAATTTAACACTTTTTAGTCAATCTGTTACTTGAAGACACTAAACTCATATGCTACTTAATCCAAAAAAATCTACTAAAATAAAGAGTTTAAATTGAGCAAAAATAACAGTTTTTCGGTAACTACAGCTAGCAGATATTCTTTAGCGTTATATGAACTTGCTCAAGAAAATAATTCATTAGGTGAAGTGGAAGAACAATCAATATCTTTATTAAAGTTAATAGATGAAAGCAAAGATTTTAGTTCATTAATAAAAGATCCAACTAACTCTGTAAATGAACTTCAAGATGTAATTAACAAAATTTCTGAGAATTATAAATTAAATTCCCTTCTCTCAAAATTTTTGGGATTTCTTGTATCGAAAAGAAGATTTTTTTATGTAAAATCAATTCTTGAAGATTTTGTTGATACTTGTTCAAAAAAAAGAGGGGAAGTAAAAGCTGAACTGATCTCTTCTAAAGAATTATCAGGAGATCAAGTAAATAAAATTAAAGATGGATTGTCTCAAAATTTTAATGCGAAAATAAAATTAGACTATAAATATGATAAAGGTTTAATTGGAGGCTTAGTAATACAAGTTGGTAGTATTATGGTAGATACCTCTATTAAAAATAAATTACAACAAATAGAAAATACAATGATAGAGGCTTAAATGGAAATAAATCCTTCAGAAGTTACAAAAATATTAAAAGAGCAAATTAAAAAGTTTGGAGACAAAGCTGAAGTTACTGAAGTTGGTCAAGTTTTATCAGTAGGAGATGGTATAGCAAGAATTTACGGATTAGATAACGTTCAAGCTGGAGAAATGGTTGAGTTTTCTGATGGTTCAAAAGGAATGGCGTTAAATTTAGAGAGTGAAAATGTAGGTGTTGTAATTTTTGGCGATGATAAAGCAGTTAAAGAAGGCGATACTGTAAAAAGAACTGGTGCGATTGTTGATACACCAGTTGGAAAAGAATTACTTGGTAGAGTAGTTGATGGTTTAGGAAACCCAATTGATGGAAAAGGTGCATTAGATAAAAGTTTAAAAAGAAGCAGGGTTGAGGTTAAAGCTCCTGGCATAATTCCCCGTAAATCAGTGAGCGAACCAATGCAAACAGGTCTTAAATCAATTGATAGTCTAGTTCCAATTGGAAGAGGACAAAGAGAATTAATTATTGGTGACAGACAAACTGGTAAAACAGCAGTTGCAATTGATGCTATAATTAACCAAAAAAAAATTAATGAGTCTGGAGACGAAAAGAAAAAATTATATTGTATTTACGTAGCCGTAGGACAAAAGAGATCTACGGTCAGACAAATTGAAAAAACATTAGAGGAAGCTGGTGCAATGGAATATACAACAATAGTTGCAGCAACGGCGTCAGATGCAGCACCCTTACAGTTTTTAGCCCCATACACTGGATGTACTATGGGTGAATATTTTAGAGACAATGGAATGCATGCTTTAATAATATATGACGATTTATCAAAACAAGCTGTTGCTTACAGACAAATGTCTCTTTTGTTAAGAAGACCCCCTGGAAGAGAGGCTTATCCTGGTGATGTCTTTTATTTACACAGTAGATTACTTGAAAGAGCAGCAAAATTAGGTGATGAACATGGTGGAGGCTCTTTAACAGCTCTTCCAATCATTGAGACTCAAGGAGGTGACGTTTCTGCATTTATACCAACAAATGTGATCTCAATTACTGATGGACAAATTTTCCTTGAAACCGAACTTTTTAACCAAGGTATAAGACCAGCAATTAATGTTGGTTTATCTGTATCAAGAGTAGGATCGTCAGCCCAGACAAAGGCCATGAAAAAAGTTTCAGGGTCGATGAAGTTAGAATTGGCACAATATAGAGAAATGGCTGCATTTGCACAGTTTGGTTCAGACCTTGATGCATCTACTCAAAAATTACTTAACCGAGGTTCAAAATTAACTGAACTATTAAAACAAAATCAATATTCACCTATGACTGTTGCAGAACAAGTTATTTCTGTATTTTGTGGAGTAAGAGGACACCTTGACGATATTGAACAAAAAGATATTGCAAGTTTTGAAAATAAAATAATTGAAAAATGCAAAGCTGAAAAGCCAGATATAATTGAATCAATCACAACCTCAGGAAAACTTGAGGATGAAAAAGAAAAAGAATTGAATGAAATTATCGTTCAACTTAAGAAAGATTTTAAATCATAAAAAATTATGGCTAGTTTAGACGATTTAAAAAAAAGAATATCAAGTGTTAAGTCTACTCAGAAAATTACTAAGGCTATGAAAATGGTTGCTGCTGCAAAACTGAGAAGAGCCCAGGAGAGCGCTGAGAAAGGTAGACCATACTCTGATAAAATGAATAATATTATTTTAAATTTATCAAATGGCATCTCAGATATTGAAAATGCTCCAAAACTTTTATCAGGCACTGGTGAAGATAAAGTACATTTGTGTGTTGTAATGACATCAGATAGAGGTCTTTGTGGTGGTTTTAACACAAATATTATTAAAAAAGCTAAACAGTATTTTCAAAAAGTTTTAGATGAAGGAAAAAATTTAAAAATTATTACAGTAGGAACTAAAGGTTATGACCAACTAAAACGCCTTTATGGTGATAATATTATAGAAAGAATATCTTTTAAGGACTCTAAAAATATAAATTACTTTGATGCAGATAAAGTTGGTAAGATAGTGATAGAAAAATTTGAAAAAAAAGAATTTGATGTATGCACAATTTTTTATAACCAATTTAAAAATGTAATTACTCAAATACCACAAGAACAACAAATAATCCCTTTGAATACGTCTGAAAAAGATGAAAATTCATCAGAAGATAATTATGAATTTGAACCTGAAGAAGATGAAATATTGAGCAACTTGTTACCTAAAAATATTTCAACTCAGATTTTTAAAGCGATGTTAGAGAATTCAGCTAGCGAACAAGGTTCAAGAATGAGTGCAATGGATAATGCAACCAGAAACGCAGGTGAAATGGTTGACAAACTTACTATAGAGTATAATAGAAGTCGTCAGGCAGCAATTACTAAAGAGTTAATAGAAATAATTTCAGGAGCAGAAAGTTTATAATTATGAGAAAAGGGCAAATAACACAGATTATTGGGGCGGTAGTAGACGTAAAATTTGATGGAGAACTTCCAGAAATTTTAACCGCACTAGAGTGCGATAACGGTGGAAACAGATTAGTATTAGAAGTTGCACAACACTTAGGGGAATCAAGTGTTAGAACAATTGCAATGGATGCAACAGAGGGTCTAAAAAGAGGAGACGAGGTAACAGATACAGCTGCTCCAATTAAAGTCCCAGTAGGACCAGAGACACTTGGAAGAATCATAAATGTAATAGGTGAGCCTATTGATGAACGAGGAGAAGTAAAAAGTTCGGATAACTGGCCAATTCATAGAGCCGCACCAGAATTTAATGATCAATCAACAGAAACAGAAATACTTGTAACTGGTATCAAGGTAATTGATCTTTTAGCGCCTTACGCAAAAGGTGGTAAAATTGGTTTATTTGGTGGAGCTGGTGTTGGTAAAACTGTTTTAATTATGGAATTGATTAACAACGTTGCAAAAGCTCATGGTGGATTTTCAGTCTTTGCTGGAGTTGGAGAAAGAACTAGAGAAGGAAATGACTTATATCATGAAATGATAGATTCTGGTGTTATTAAAACTGACGGAGAAGGTTCTAAAGCTGCACTAGTTTATGGACAAATGAATGAGCCTCCAGGAGCAAGAGCGCGAGTTGCTTTAACCGGATTAACTGTTGCTGAGTATTTCAGAGATCAAGAAGGTCAAGACGTGCTATTCTTTGTTGATAATATATTTAGATTTACACAAGCAGGATCTGAAGTATCAGCTTTACTTGGAAGAATTCCTTCAGCCGTTGGATATCAGCCAACATTAGCAACTGATATGGGTAACTTGCAGGAAAGAATTACTACAACTAACAAGGGATCAATTACGTCAGTTCAAGCAATATATGTTCCAGCAGATGATTTAACTGATCCTGCCCCTGCTACTTCGTTTGCTCACTTAGATGCAACAACTGTACTTTCAAGACAAATTGCTGAGATTGGAATTTATCCAGCAGTGGATCCATTGGACTCAACTTCCAGAATACTGGACCCAAGAATAGTTGGAGATGAGCATTATAGAGTTGCTAGAGAAGTACAAAAAGTTCTTCAAACTTATAAATCTTTACAAGATATAATTGCTATTTTAGGTATGGATGAATTATCTGAAGAAGATAAGTTAGTTGTTGCTAGAGCTAGAAAAATACAAAGATTTCTTTCTCAACCTTTTTTTGTAGCCGAGGTGTTTACTGGTTCGCCAGGTAAACTTGTAGATTTAGAATCAACAATAAAAGGTTTTGATGCAATTTGTAAAGGTGAATACGATCATTTACCAGAGGCAGCTTTTTATATGGTTGGTACAATTGAAGAAGCTATCCAAAAAGCTGAAAGTTTAGCTAATGAAGCTGCTGCATAATGAGTGAAGAATATTCTGTAGAAATAGTAAATCCTGAAAAGTCATTTTTATCAAAAGACGATGTTACTGAAGTAATTATTCCTGCATTTGAGGGAGAGATGGGGATTTTAAAAGATCATATTTCTATTATTTCTTTTTTAAAACCAGGAATAATTAAAATATATTCAAAATCTGGTGAGGAAAGTTTTTACGTCAATGATGGAATAATTGAATTTAAAAATAATAATCTTTCTATACTTACAAGTCTAATTTTGGATTTAAAAGACATCGATAAACAAAAAATTTCAGAAATCCAAAAATCCGCTGAAGAAGAACTTAATAAGTCTGGTATAAATGATCAGGAAAAATATTTGTTAGATCAAAAACTTGAAGTACTAAAATCAATTAACTAAAATTTTTTTAACCTCTTCTTGAATTTTCTCGTATACATGTAGTTTAAAGTCTACCACAAGCTCAGTAATTTTATCTGGATCTACCCACTTCCATTCAAGAAATTCTGGATGTTTAGTTTTAATATTAATTTCTTTTTCATCACCATTAAATCTCACTACATACCATTGTTGTTTTTGACCTTTAAATTTACCCTTCCAAATAATTCCTAATAATTCATTTGGTAAATGGTAGGTAAGTATGCCATCAATTTTTTTAATTAAACTTACTGATTTAATGCTAGTTTCTTCCTCTAATTCTCTAATTGCAGCTTTATAAAAGTCCTCACCTTTGTCAACTCCACCTTGTGGCATTTGCCAAAAATTTTTTTTATTATCTATTCTTTTTGCAACAAAAATTTTATTTTCTTTATTTAAAACAACAATCCCAACACCACTTCTGAGTGGTAAATTTTTATATTTCTTTTTCATTTTAGCCGTTTAAAAGCTTTAAAGCGAATTGAAGTTGATTGTCTGTATCAGTATTAAACCTAAAGTCATCAGATCCTTCAGCTACCTCAATATCAGGCGAGACACCTATTTCTGATATAGATTTTCCTGATGGAAGATAATATTTAGATACAGTCAATCTTATTGCACCTTTATTTTTGAGAGGAATGATTGATTGTACAGAGCCTTTACCATAGCTATTTTCTCCAATTATTATTGCTCTTTTGTGATCCTTTAGCGCTCCTGCTACAATTTCAGATGCAGATGCTGAACCATAATTTATTAAGACAACAATTGTCTTGCCATCTATTATATCACCTTTTCTTGCAAAGAATTTCCTACTTTCGTATTTTCTTTTACTTTTCGTTGAAACAATTTCTCCACTATCTATAAAAAAATCTGTAACTTTAATTGCCTGAGAAAGTAATCCACCAGGATTATTTCTCAAATCTAAAATATAATTTTTAACATTTTCATTATTTTTAAACTCTTTAATTTTATCTCTAATTTGACCACTACTGTTTTCATTAAAAGAGGTAAGTCTTAAATAACCAGTTTGATTATCTAATATCTCGGATTTTACTGATGAAACTTTAATTTTTTCTCTAGTGATATTAAAAACTATTGCTTTTCGTTCACCCCTTCTTCTAACTGTTATTTCAATATCTGATCCAACAGGACCCCTCATGATATCAACTGCTTCACTTAAAGATTTACCTTGAACCTGAATATCATTAATTTTTACAATATAATCACCAGCTTTAACTCCTGCTTCAGCTGCAGGTGAATCGTCCATAGGCGTTATTACCTTTATTACCCCAGCTTCCATGCTTACTTCAATTCCCAGTCCTCCAAATTCTCCACTCGTTTCTGTTTGCATACTTTGATAAGACTCTGGTGACATGTAAGCAGAATATGGATCTAAGGATTGAAGAACACCATTGATTGCAGCATCCATTGCATCACTTTGGTTCACATCATCAACAAATTCTTTATTAATTTTATCTAAGACTTCTGAAAAAACATCTATTTTTTTATAAATGTCATTTTCTTCTGATGCGATAACAATACTACTTACGAAAAAAAAAATAAATAATGATAAAAAATATGTTTTAAATTTTTTCATTATATAATTACTTTTTCTTTAGGAATTAATTCAGACCATATTTTTTCTAGCTCATAAAATTTTCTTTTTTCAGGATTGAAAATATGAATAATAAGATCTATTCCATCTACGAGTTTCCAATCACTGCTTTCTCTTCCTTCAATTTTACAATTGCTTACACCATTTTTTTTCAAATATTCATATACTTGCTCTGATAAAGCTTGGATATGTCTTGAAGACGTTCCGCTAGCGATTATCATTTGATCCGCTATTGATGATTTTCCATCTAAATCTATTGAAACTATGTCTAGAGCTTTATTTGCATCTAAGAGATTTACCACATCTTTGTGAAGAGTAGAGATTTTGTCCATTAATTACTAAAAGATTATCAAATTTTTCTTAATTTAGAAGACGAAATATTGACCTTATCAAATTTAATAAATTTTAAGCTTTTCTTACTATACTTTTTAAAGCTTCTAGAACTTAATGATTTGGCCTTATATCTGTCTCTATCAAATACTAAAATGTTACAAAGAGATGAAATTAAATCAGAATTTTTCCATTTATGAAAATTAATCAAACTATCTGCTCCCATTATGAAATAAATATCAGTCTTTTTATTATTTTTTTTGATATACTTTATCAGGTCAATTGTTCTATTTGATTTAATTTTATGCTCAAAATATTTTACTTTTATAAACGGATTTTTTTGAGAAATTTTTTTTGCAAAATTTATTCTTTTTTCTAAACTTAAACTACTTTTCTCTTTAAATGGATTTTTTTTGGTAACCGCCCAAATAATCTTATCAATATCGTATCTTTTTTTTGCCTCTTTAGAGATACTTAAATGTCCTTTATGTGCTGGATCAAAGGTGCCTCCAAGAATACCAATTTTTTTTTTATTTCCTTGTTTGTCCAGATCCATATATCTCATATTTGTAACTAACTAGCTGGTTTAGCCCAACAGGACCTCTTGGTGGAAGTTTATTTGTTGAAATTCCAACTTCACCTCCAAAACCAAATTCTCCTCCATCAGCATACTGTGTTGAAGAATTGTGAATAGCAATCGAACTTTTAACATTTTTTATAAAAAATTTTGCAGAAATTTTATTATTTGTAATTATCGCATCAGTATGCATTGTTCCGTATTTATTAATATGATCTACTGCATCATTAATATTGTTTACTAATTTTACAGATATTTTTGCAGATAAATGTTCCTTCGACCATGTTTTATTGTTTGCTAATTTTGAATTCCCGTTAAACAATTTAGAAATTTTTCTATCAGCATAAATATAGCAACCTCTTTCAGTGAGTTCATTTAATATCTCATTTACATTTTTAGATTTATTTTTATGTATTAAGAGTGTCTCAGTAGCTCCACAAATGCTAGTATTGCGCAACTTAGCATTGATTAATATTTTCTTTGCCATCTTAAGATTAGCATCTTTATCAATATATGTGTGACACATACCTTCAAGGTGACCAATTACAGGAACAGAGGATAAATCTTGAACCTTTTTTACAAGACTTTTTCCACCCCTTGGAATAATAACATCTATATATTCTGACATTTTTGAAAGCATATAGTCGACCAGTTTTCTATTTTTATTCTCTATAAACTGAACAAAATTCTTATTTATTTTATTTTTTTCTAATGATTTTCTAAAAAGATCAGCTAAAATTTTATTACTAAAGTAAGCCTCTGACCCTCCTCTTAATATTACGCAGTTCCCAGATTTAAAACAAAGTGTGGATACATCTGAAGTAACATTTGGTCTACTTTCATAAATTACACCAATAATACCTATCGGAATTGATACTTTTTTTAGTTTTAAACCGTTTGGTCTTTTCCAGGTTTCTATATCAACATCTACTGGATCCTTAAATTTTGCAATAGTTTCAATTGATTTAATAATTGAGCTTATTTTGTCATTATTAAGAGCAAGTCTTTTAATTAAATTTTCTTTAAGTTTTTTAGATTTGGCTATTTTTATATCTTTTGTGTTTTCGACTAAAATTTTATTTTTGTTTTTTTTAATAAGTTGAATGTAATAATTTAATACTTTATTTTTTTTTTTATTACTTATTTTGTTTTGAAAAGCAATTTTCGCATTTGTACCAATTTTTTCTAAGTTTTTACTCATTTGATTAATACCATATCATCTTTATGAATAACTTCTGATTTTGAAATATAACCTAAAATATCATTTATTTTATTAGAGTGCTTCCCTTTAATTTTCAAGATTTCATCCGAAGAGAAACTGCTTAATCCTCTAGCAAATTCGGTCATATTGTTGTTTAGGATTTTGATATGATCACCTTTGCTAAAACTGCCTTGAACATCCTTAATGCCTGCGGCTAGTAAACTTTTCCCATTTTTCAAAGCTAATAATGCACCTTCATCAATAATTATTTTTCCCTTTGGAGAAACTGAGCTTATTATCCACTTTTTTCTCGCATCTAATTTTGAAATTTTAGGCAAAAACCATGTACATATATTTTCAATTAAAATTTTTTGAATTGGTCTTTTTATTAAACCATTAGCAATCGCCATATGGCATCCTGAGAATTGACAAATTTTAGCCGCATCAATCTTTGTTTTCATTCCACCAGATCCAAATTCTCCAGATTTATTTGTTGCTAACTTTTCTACATTTTGGTCAATATTTTTAATTTCACGAATTAATTTTGCTTTTTTGTCTAATTTTGGATCCTTAGAGTAAAGACCACTTACGTCAGATAATAAAATTAAACAATCTGCACTTGATATTTGTGCAACCCTAGAAGCTAGTCTGTCATTATCACCATACTTAATCTCAGAAGTAGCTATACTATCATTTTCATTTACTATTGGAATAAAACCAAGACTAAATAAATTCTCAAAAGTTCTTTTTGCATTAATAGCCCTTCTTCTTTTTTCTGTATCTTCAAGTGTTAACAAAATTTGAGAAAGATTGATTTTTGACTTATTAAAAGTTTTTTTAAAAAGATTCATTAACTCAATTTGGCCAATTGACGCTACTGCCTGACTTTTATCAAGTTTCAATTTTTTTTTACTTAATTTTAATTTTTTACACCCTAAAGCTATCGCTCCTGAACTAACCAAAATTATATTTTTTTTTAGTTTTTGTAGATGTAGAATATCTTTTGCAAATTCTGACAACCATTTTTCTCTGACAATTTTTTTATCATTAATCAATAAAGATGATCCAATTTTTATAACGACAGTCTTTGAGTCTTTAAGATACATAATTAAGCAATGTTGATTTAATATCAGATACTGATTTTTTATCGAGTGTTGATGTTGTAAAAGTGGATTTCTTTATAATTTTTTCAAAATCTTTTATTTTTTCTTTTATTTCATTCTCATCAATTAGGTCTATTTTGTTAAACACTATTATTTCCTGCTTTTTTAATAGCTCTGAACTATATTTACCCATTTCATTCCTCACTTGAAGATATGATTTAGTTAAATCATTTTCTGATATATCAATTAGATGCAAAAGCGCTTTGCATCTTTCAATATGTTTTAAAAATTTAATCCCTAATCCTGTTCCTTGATGTGCTCCTTCAATTAATCCTGGAATATCTGCTAAAGTTAACTCTTTATCGTCATACATTGCAACACCTAGATTTGGATTTAAAGTTGTAAATTTATAATTTGCAATCTTAGGAGTGGCACTTGTTAATGATGCTAATAAGCTAGATTTTCCTGCATTGGGTAATCCAATTATTCCAATATCAGCAATGGTCTTAAGTTGTAAATATATCCAAAATTCTTCACCAAATGCACCTTTAGTAAATTTCTTTGGAGCTCTGTTAGTTGATGATTTAAACCTTGTGTTACCAAAACCTCCTTTACCACCTATAGCTGCAACAAATTTTTCATTTTCCTTCTTGAAATCAAATATCAGGGTTTTGTTATCTTCCTCAAATACTTGTGTTCCAATCGGTACTTTTAAATATAAATCGTCTCCTCCTCTTCCTGTCTTATTTTTCCCACTCCCATCTCTGCCTCGCTCAGCTTTAAAATGCTGTTGATATCTAAAATCAATCAGTGTGTTTAAATTTCTCTCTGACACAAAAATTATGGAACCGCCTTTCCCCCCATCACCTCCGTCAGGTCCTCCAAATTCAATAAATTTTTCTCTTCTAAAACTAGGAGAACCAGATCCACCGTCTCCAGCTTTTACAAATATCTTAACTTGATCGAGAAATTTCATGATTTACAGAATTAATTAGCTGTCTACTAATTAGGCTTTACTGATACGTAAGTTCTGTCTGATTTACTTTTTTTAAAAACAACTTTTCCTTTAACAACAGAAAAAATTGAGTGGTCTTTACCCATTCCAACATTTTCCCCAGGAAAAATTTTAGTGCCTCTTTGTCTTACAATAATATTTCCAGGTATTACTAATTCACCACCATATTTTTTCACACCTAGTCTTCGGCCAGCACTATCTCTTCCGTTTCTCGATGATCCACCTGCTTTTTTTGTTGCCATAAATTACCTATTTATTTTGAAGCCTCAGTTTTTTCTTTTTTAGCTTCTTTAACTACAACTTCGCTTTTTTTCATCTTTTCAGCCTCTGATAAAACTTTACCATCTTTTGAAAAAATTTTGTTAATTCTTATTAGTGAATACTGTTGTCTGTGTCCATTTTTACGTCTTGAATTTTTTCTTCTTCTTTTTTTAAAAATTAGAACAGTTCTTTCTTTGCCATTTTTTAATAGTTCAGCTTCAACTTTCGCACCATCTACAGTTGGTGCACCTAATTCAATGCTCTTATCATCTCCATAAGCTAAAATCTCATTAAATTCCACTTTAGTAGCTGGATTTGACTCAGCTAATTTTTCTATTTTAATTATTTCACCAGCTGAGACTTTGTACTGTTTTCCACCTGTTTCTATAACTGCGTATGACATTAAAGATCCTAAATTTCAATTATCAGCAATATAGTCAGGGCCTTATTTTAGTCAAGCTGAATAAGCTAAAAATTATCCTTTAAATCTCTCAATTTTGAAAAGTTTTCAACATTTTTTGATCTTAAAAAAATATTAGTTTGCAGCTCTTCTTCAAGTGTCGATGGAATAGTTGGCTGACCTTTGGCCAGTCGATTTTTTATAAACTCAATTTTCGAAATTAAAGCTTTATTTTCTGGATCGTGTTTTAGGCAAAAATATGAATTTTTTAATGTATATTCATGTCCACAATAAATTTCTGTCTCAATTGGTAAATTCTTTAACAACTGCAAAGAATTAAACATCTGTTCATGAGTGCCCTCAAACACTCTTCCACAACCTAATGAAAATAATGTATCTCCAGAAAATAATGCATTTTCATTAAAAAAATAGAAACATATATGGCCTAAAGTATGTCCTGGAATATGAAAAACTTTTGCTTCAAATATACCGTCTTTCCAAGTTTCATTATTTTTTAAAGATATATCTATTTCAGGTATTCTATGTTTATCCTCATTAAAACCTATAACCTTAGCATTATATAATTTCTTAAGTTCTTTATTGCCTCCAACGTGATCATAATGATGGTGAGTGTTCATTATGAATTTTAATTTTAGATTAAGACTTTCAATTTTATTTATAATAGGCTCTGCTTCACTAGGATCTATTGCAATGGTAGACTTTGTTAACTCATCAATTAATAAATATGAAAAATTATCTTCTAAACATTTTACAATTTCTATTTTCATTCTACTTTTCTAATAAAAAAATACCTAATTCAGATATAAGGTTTTTATATTTTAAATTTGAAGTTGTAATATTTGAAATTTTCTCTCCATTTAAAGAAATCGATTTATAAATATTAACTCTTTTGTTGTTACAAAAATTATAAAAGTCTTGAATTGTACACATATGTAGGTTTGGAGTATTATACCATTGATAAGGTAAATTCTTTGTAACTGGCATTTCTCCTTTTAATAGCAAATCTAATCTAACTTTCCAATGTCCAAAATTTGGAATTGTAACAATTACCTTTTTTCCTACTCGTAATAAATTTTCAATAACATTTTCTGGGCTCATAAATGCTTGAAGAGTTTGACTTAATATTACGTAATCAAATGATAAATCTGGAAATTGCTTTAAATCATTCTCTGCGTCACCTTCAATAACAGCTAAACCTTTAGATAAACATTTTTTTACTTTTTCTTTAGAAATTTCAAGTCCTCTAACATCTACCACTTTATTTTTTAATAGATATTCCATCAAAATTCCATCACCACATCCAACATCCAAGACTCTAGATTTTTCCTCAATAAACTTAGAAATAACTTTAAATTCTTCTTTCATTGATATTAGAATAAGTTGTATTTAAATAATTTTTAATAGTGCTTAAAAAATCTGGTACGTCTAATAGAAAGGAATCGTGGCCTTTGTCGGTTTTTATTTCTACAAAACCAACATCAGCACCAATTGCATTAAGGGCTATTACAATATCTTTATTCTCTGAGGTTGGGTATAACCAATCAGAAGTAAAGGAAATGATGAAAAATTTTGTTTTGGTATCTTTAAATGCTTTGGAAAGGTTTCCTCCATATTGTTTAGTTAAATCAAAATAATCCATCGCTCTAGTTATATACAAATAACTATTTGCATCGAATCTATCTACAAATACAGAACCTTGATATCTCAAATAACTCTCAATTTGAAAGTCAGCATCAAATCCAAATTTTAAATCAGATCTTTCTTGAAGATTCCTTCCAAACTTTTCTTGTAAACCTTGTTTTGATAAATACGTGATATGAGCAGCCATCCTAGCAACAGCCAAACCTTTATCTGGATTTGTTGATTTTTCATCATACAATCCCTCATTCCAATTGCTATCAGACATTATTGCTTGTCTTCCAAGTTCATTAAAAGCAATATTTTGAGCTGAATGACTAGCCGTACAAGCAATTGGTAAAGCTACTTTAGCCTTATTCGGAAAGTTTGATACGAATTGTAAAACTTGCATTCCACCCATGGAGCCGCCAGCAACTGCAAATAACTTTTCTATTTTTAAGTAATCTAATAGATTGTATTGCGCGTTAACCATATCGTTAATTGTAATTACAGGAAAATTTATACCAATAGGTTTATTGGTCAAAGGATCAATAGTTGCTGGTCCGTAGGATCCCATACATCCACCAATAACATTTGCACAGATAACAAAAAATTTATCAGTATCGAATGACTTACCTGGACCAACTGCATAGTTCCACCAACCCTCTTTTTTTGTAACTGGATTGATGCCTGAAGCATACTGGTCGCCAGTTAGCGCATGAAAAATTAATATAGCATTATCTTTCTTCTCATTAAGATTTCCATAGGTCTCATAGGCTAAAGGAAAGTTCGATATTTCTTTGCCACAATCAAGTTTAAGAGTTTTCTCAATAATTATATTTTTCATTTTATTTAAATTGCTCATAAAATTTTGCTGAAATGAATTGTGAGAAAAAAAACTTATTTAGCAGGTTTTTTAAAGCGCTCGCAATTCAGTTAAATCAGCGCAAAAAGCTTTTATAAGATAGCTTTTTAGATGTCAATTTTTTTAGAATTATTGATTGTATTATCTAATTATCTGACTATTTATTAATAAAACTAAGCATCATGAATACTCCATTATTTAGAAAATTAAACCTAGAGGCCTACAAGCCTGGAAGATCCTTCTTAAATAAAAAAAAAAGTATTATAAAACTATCAGCTAACGAGTCAGCCTTAGGCATGAGTAAAAAAGCTAATAAAGCAATAATAAAATCCAAAAATAATATATCAAAGTATCCGGATGGGAAATTTAAGGAATTAACATCCACAATTTCAAAAAAATATAATTGCAAGCAAAATCAGATTATCTGTGGATCTGGATCTGACGAGATTATTCAAATGCTTTGCCAGTTATTTTTGAACAAAGGAGATGAAGTAGTCGTACCAGAGTACAGTTTTTTAATGTACAGAATTTATGCAAAAATAGTAGGAGCAAAAGTTATATTTTCTAAAGAAAAAAATTTTAAAGTTTCAAATGATGAAATTATAAAAAATACAACTAATAGAACTAAGATTGTATTTATAGCTAATCCAAATAATCCTACAGGCACATATATTTCTAAAAATCAACTATTAGACTTAAGAAAGCGATTAAATAAAAAAATTTTATTGGTAGTTGATGATGCATATTTTGAATATATGTTAAATAAAGATTATAGATCAGGCCTGGAACTTTTTAAAAATCAAAATAACGTATTTGTATTAAGAACTTTTTCAAAAATTTATGGTCTTGCATCTCTAAGAGTTGGATGGGGTTATGGAAGTAAAAAAATTGTAGACGCTTTATATAAAATTAAACCACCATTTAATGTAAATAAGATAGCGCAGGAATGTGCAATTGAGTCTCTTAAAGATAAAAGTTTTATTAAAAAATCTGTAAAACATAATTTAGATTGGGCTAGAAAAATAAAAAAAATAATGAATTCTTATAGTATTCAAACAAATGAAATTGGACCAAATTTTTTTCTTTTAGACTTTAAAAATTGTAAATTAAATGCAAGTTTTGTCGAGAAAAATCTTGAAAAATCAGGAATTATTCTTAGAGAGATGAATTCGTATGGCATTAAAAATTGTTTAAGGCTTACAATTGGAAATGTGAAAGAAAATATACTTTTTATTAAACAGATGAAAAAAATTTTTAAAAATGTTTAAAAATATATTAATCGTTGGTTGTGGATTAATTGGATCTTCAATTTTAAGAGCATCTATAAATAAAAAAACTTCTAAAAACTTTTTTGTTTTCGAAAAATCAAAAAAAAATATTAGAGAAGTAAAAAAAATAAATAAAAAAATAATTATTTTAAAGAAATTAGATAATAAAATCTCAGATATTGATCTTATTATACTTGCAACTCCGATGAGTCAGTATGAAAGCGTTATCCCATATTTAAATAAGTATTTAAGTAAAAAATCTTTAATTACCGATGTAGGCTCTACAAAGGAAAATATAAGAAAATTTAAAAATAATTGCCTTTCAAAGTCACTTGACTGGATTATGAGTCATCCAATATCTGGATCAGAGGTAAGTGGACCAAAGTATGGAAGTAAAAGTCTTTTTATTAATAAATGGTGTATAGTTTTTAGTGACAAAAACAAAATTAAACAGAAAAAATTGGTTAATTTTTGGAAAAAGATTGGTTCCAAAGTAATAATTATGGATGAGAAAGTTCACGATAAGATATTTTCAATTACAAGTCATTTACCTCATTTAATAGCTTACAATTTAATAAAGACCGCCCAAGATTTTCAAAAAACTGAAAAAAAAGATGTAATTAAATTTAGTGCGGGAGGGTTAAGAGATTTTTCAAGGATAGCCGCATCAAACGAAATAATGTGGAGAGATATTTTTTTTAATAACAAAAAAAATGTTGTTAGTGCAATAAACTTATTTATCAAAAATTTAAAATCTTTTAAAAAAAATATTGAAAATTTAGATGATAATTCATTGAGGAAAAAATTAGTAAATTCAAAAAAAGTAAGACAACAAATATTAAATCTAAAACAAGATGTAGCAAAACCAGATTTTGGAAGAGATCAAAATTAAACTGATATAATTTTAATAACTTTTAATTTTGCAGTTTCTTCAATTAATTTAATGGTTTTTATTATTGGCATTATTAATACTTTCTTTCTTGGACCGTATGCATGAATTAATTCTCGCTTATTTAAACAGATGGCTACATGTCCCTTCCAAAAAATGATATCACCTTTTTTTAAAAATTTTTTATTCTTAACTCCTTTTTTGATTTTAACTTGATCTTTTGTATCCCTTGGAAAGAACTTATTATTATATTTGTAAAAAATTTGAAGTAATGCCGAACAATCAATGCCTTCAAAAGTTTTACCACCCCACTTATATTTAATATTCAAAAAAAGTTTTAATATTTTACTAAAATTATAATTTTTTTTATTTATCATTTCTATTTCATTTAACTTTACCCACTTATTTTTCTCAAACATTCCAAAATTATTTTTTTTTTTTAGTATCTGAATCTCAGATGAGAATGGAAGGTATTTTTTTGTTGAAAATTGATTAGTATTTTTCGGTTGATAATAAATTTTCGATTTTAATTTATTAACTTTATGAGTTTTGTTTAAAACTTTATTAAATTTATTGATCTTTATAAAACCTGTGTAATTATCAAAATCAGTTATAATCTTAAAAAAATCATTCTTTCTTCCTATTATACTAAATTTTTCACCGTATACTAATTGAGTGCTTATGTTCGATTTCTTTGAGGCTAGCTCGTAAACATTTAAAACGTTGCTCTTACAAAAATAACTATTTTGCACCAATTTTTACTCTATCCTTTATTAACCATAGACAAATTAATGATGGAATCACCATTATGGTTGTTATTAAAAAAAATGTACTCCAATCTCCATTTAACCAATCTACTAACGCACCTGACGAAGAGGCAAGAGTAGTTCTTCCAGCAGTTCCTATAGATGCCAGTAATGCATATTGAGTTGCCGTATAGGTCCTATCAACTAATAAAGAAATAAAGGCAACAAATGCAACTGTTGCAAATGCAGCTGTTATATCATCAGCAATTACAGCTATTGCAAATAATAACTCTGATTTACCTGTCAAAGCCAATAATGCAAAAAGTAAATTAGTTACAGCCATCAAGCCTCCAGCAAAAAACATAGTTTTAACTGTTCCAGCTCTCATCGCCATTACACCACCTATTAAAGTGAAAACGACAGTAGTTATCCATCCTAATCCTTTTGAGTAAATAGCTATTTGTCCTTTTGAAAATCCGATTTCTTTGTAAAAAACAATAGACATGCGTCCTAAAAATGCCTCACCTATTTTAAACAAAAACACAAATCCTAATATACCAACTGCAATTGCAAAACCATTTTTCTTGAAAAAAACTTATTATTGGTCCACTAATAGTTCCCGAAATGTAAGCAATAAAATTTGTTAAAACATTATTTGATCCAAGTTTGTTTATAATCATTTGATCTGTTTCTTTTTGATTATTTTGTCTGTTATTATCAATTGGTTCATGAACAAACATTAAACAAATATTCATTAGAATAATTAAAACACCTAAAACTAAAAAAGTAGCTTGCCAATAATCTACCAATCCCATATTTTGAAAAAATTCAGCAGTAAATAATGCCACAACACCTCCTAATTTATAACCAGTCCACCAACCAACTACTGCCATAGCTGCACCTGCTGCCATGGATTTTCCCTCATTTGCATCAATTTGTTCAATTCTTAACGCATCAACAGTTATATCTTGGGTTGCAGAAGCTATTGCAATTATTAATCCAACACTAATCAAAAGTGCTAAATTTTGTGTAGGATTTATAAAACTCCAAACTATCAAGCAGAGTAAAATGATTAATTGCATTAAGACGATCCAACCTCGTCTATGTCCTAATTTTTTTGTTAAAAGTGGAATTTGTATTCTATCAATTATCGGAGCCCATAAATAATTAAATGCATACACTCCAAATATTAATCCTGCCCAACCAATCGTTGATCTACTTAACCCCTCTTCCTTTAGCCAAAGACTTAGACTACTTGCAATTAATACCCATGGAAAACCACTTATTGCCCCTAGAAGCAATATTCTTAACATCCTTATATCTTTATAAACTAATAATGAGTCAACCCAGCTCTGCTTTGTTTCAGACATTAATATTTCCTCCAAAATGATGGAATAAACAATATTAATACGGCAAATAATTCTAATCTACCTAAAATCATCGCTAAACTTAAAATCCATTTTGAAAAATTAGATAAATTGGCAAAATTACCATTTGGACCTATAATATCACCTAAACCTGGACCCACATTTGATATTGATGTTGCAGCAGCGGATATAGATGTTGTCAAATCTAAACCACTGATTGATAGAAGAGCTGTTATAATAAAAAAAATTACAATATATAGAAATATAAACGAAATAATTGATGCTAAAAATTTTTCATCGATATTGTTATTTTCATATTTTATTCTAAATATACCTCTTGGATAAATAATTTTCTTTAATTGCACAGAAATAAATTGGAATAAAATTTGGACTCTAAATATCTTAATTCCACAGGCTGTAGAGCCTGCACATCCACCAATAAACATTAGAATAAGAAAATAAATTAATGGGAATTGACCCCAATCACTAAAGTTTTGAGTTACATAACCAGTACCTGTTAAAATCGATATTACATTAAATGCAACTGACCTTATGCTAGTATCAATAAAACTTTGATTTTTTGTAAACAGATATAGATACATTAAAAGAATTGAAAAAAGGACAATTTTTATAAAAGTTTTTATCTGTGTATCATTAAAAAATATTTTTTTGTCTCCATTTAAGTACTTGATATAGGCAATAAATGGAATACTTCCTAGAATTATAAATATAATTGATGTAAATTCGATAAGTGAACTATCAAAATAGCCAATAGACTCATTATAATTTGAGAATCCTCCTGTTGCAATTGTTGTCATTGAGTGAACAACACTATCGAAAAAGTTCATACCAAATATTTTATAAAATAACGCACATATTAAAGTTAATCCGGAGTATACTAAGATTAATCTTAACGCTATCTCTTTTGATCTAGGTAAAATTTTTTCTGGGGTATCGCTCGTGGAAATAATAAACAACTGCATTCCACCAATATTCATAAGTGGCATTAAAGTAATTGCCATCACAATGATACCAATACCACCTAACCATTGAAGCATTCCCCTCCAGAGCAAGATACTTTTTGGAGTTTCATTTAAATTGGTAATTATAGTTGATCCAGTTGTTGTAATACCTGACATGCTCTCAAAAAAAGCGTCTGTAGCACTTAAATTTATCTCAGAAAATATAAATGGAAGTGAACCAAAAATAGCAATACTCAACCAAGACAGGGCTGTTAAAAGAAAAGCTTGAGGTAAGCTAATTTTTTTATCATGATCTAAATTTGATAGTAAAAAAAGGATTCCAAATATAACAGTTACAATTCCAGAACTTATAAAACCTGAGTCAAGTTCATCATAAAAAAACTGCGTTAAAATTGGCGCAATCATCGATAAACCTAAAATAATTTGTAAAATTCCTAGGGTAAAAAAAACTGTTTTATAATTGGACATTTTGATTGGACACTATTTTATGGTAAATAAATTTCAACTCTATAAGAATTATTAAAAACGTTATTTTATAGGCTGTTTAATTAAAAGTGATAGATAAAATTAACATAAACAAAACAAATGCTTGGCCCTTTGTTGAAGCTAAAAAGCTTTTAAGAGAGAGAAAAAAGAATATTGAAAATAAGGGAAAAATTATTCTTCAAACAGGATATGGCCCGAGCGGCTTACCACACATTGGTACATTTGGTGAAGTGGCAAGAACCTCAATGATTGTTAATGCTTTAAACCATTTATCAGATTTTCCCAAAGAAATAATTACTTTTTCTGACGATATGGATGGACTAAGAAAAGTTCCTGAAAATATTCCTAATCCTAAAAAACTTGAGGAAAACCTTCATAAACCCTTAACTCAAGTTCCAGATCCTTTTGGAAAATTTAACAGTTTTGGCGAACATAATAATGAAATGTTAAAAACTTTTTTAGATAAATTTAGCTTTAAATATAGTTTTAAAAGTTCATCAGTTTTATATAAGTCTGGTTTTTTCAATGATACATTAAAATTAATTTTAGAAAACTATGAAGGAATAATGAACATAATTATTCCTACTCTTGGTAAAGAAAGACAAAAAACATATTCTCCGTTTTTACCAATATGTCCAGATACAGGGGTTGTATTAGAGGTACCAGTCTCAGAACTAGATATTAAAAATTTAAAAATAATTTTTGATAACAACGGCAAAAAATTAGAACAAAGCATTTTAGATGGAAATTGTAAATTACAATGGAAAGTAGATTGGGCTATGAGATGGTATGCTCTTGATGTAGATTTTGAAATGTATGGGAAAGATTTGATTGAGAGCGCAATTTTATCAACAAAAATAATAAAACTATTAGGTAAGTCAAATCCATCTGGCTTTGCATATGAGTTATTTTTAGATGAAAAAGGTGAAAAAATATCTAAGTCAAAAGGAAATGGTATTACAATCGATCAATGGTTAGAATATGCATCACCTGAAAGTCTCTCCTTGTATATGTACCAGAATCCAAAAAGAGCAAAAAAACTTTATAGAGAAGTAGTACCAAAAGCTGTCGATGAATATCTTGATTTTATAGAAAAAAGCAAAACTCAAAACGAACTTCAAAAACTTATGAACCCCGTTTGGCATGTTCATAATTCAGAGATACCAGAGGAAAATTCAATTATGTCCTTCTCAATGCTATTAAATTTAGTTGAGACCAGCAATGCTGATAATAAAGAATTACTTTGGAAGTTTGTTAAGAAATATAAGAAAGATATTAATGAAGATATGCATCCAATTTTTGACAAGTTAATATCTTACGCAATTAAATATTTTAATGACGCTATAAAATCTAAAAAGATTTATAAAAAACCAAATAAAAGTGAAAAAATTGCTTTAGACGCTTTAGTTAACTCTTTAGATAATTGCGATGACACAATGAAACCAGAGGACATTCAGACTATGATTTATACAGTTGGCAAAGAGAATGGCTATAAAGAAAATTTGCGTGATTGGTTCAAGTTAATATATGAGGTAGTTTTTGGTGTAGAAAATGGACCAAGATTTGGTTTTTTTATAAGCTTTTTTGGGGTTCAAGAAACTAAAGAATTAATAAAAAGTAAATTAGAAAATGTTTAATATCTTAAGACCATTAATTTTTAAATTTAGCCCTGAAGTAGCTCATTCTTTAGCAATAAAAGCACTAAAATTAAATAATATTCCTTACTCGAAACCTCAAGATAATCATATTTTAGAAACAACTTTTTGCGAAAAAAAATTATCTTCACCAATTGGTGTTGCTGCTGGGTTTGATAAAAATGCTGAAGTATATAATCCTCTATTTAATCTTGGGTTTGGGTTTGTTGAAGTAGGTACAATTACTCCAAAGCCCCAATTTGGTAATCCTAAACCGAGAGTTTTTAGACTTGAGGAAGACGAAGCTCTTATAAATAGATTAGGTTTTAATAATTCTGGTTCAGAAGAAATTAGTAAGAGAATTAAGGAAAATAATAAAAAGGGTTTTTTAGGAATAAATATTGGACCGAATAAAGACTCCAAAGATAGAGTTGAGGATTATTTAATTTGTTTTCGTAAATTTTATAATTTAGCTGATTATATAACTATAAATATCTCCTCACCAAATACAGAAAATTTAAGAGACTTTCATAATCAGGATGAACTAAATTCCTTGATTGACAAACTAAAACATGAAAAAAAAAAGTTAAATTCAAACATTCCACTAGCAATAAAAGTCTCACCTGATCTTAATGATGATCAAATTAATGAAGTTTCCAAGATCATCATGGAACAAGAAATAGGAATCATTATTGTTTCCAATACCACAGACAAGAATAGAGAAAATTTAAAAAATATAAATAAATTAGAAAAGGGTGGACTGTCAGGCAAACCAATTGAAAAGATTTCAAACGAGGCAATTTCTAAATTTTACAAAATTCTAAAAGATAAAACAAAGATAATAGGAGTAGGTGGTGTTAGTAATGGACAAGATGCTTTTGAAAAAATAACTTCTGGTGCAACACTCGTTCAATTATATACTGGAATGGTTTATAGGGGTCCTCGTATAGCTTCAAAAATAAGTAAAGAATTAATTGATTTATTAAAAAATAAAGGGTTTAAAAATGTTTCAGAGGCTATTGGAACTAAAAATTAATCTTGACGCGATAAGATTCAGATCCTATACAAGTTGATAATTTATGTCTAAAAAATGCGAACTTACTGGAAAAATCCCACTCAAGGGTCATAACGTTAGTCATGCTAACAATAAGACTAAAAGAAGATTTCTTCCAAATCTAAAAAAAGTTAAGTTTAAAAGTGAGCTACTTAAGAGAAGTTTAAGATTAACTGTCTCAAATGCTGGTGTTAGATCAGTAGATAAAAAAGGTAGTTTTGACCAATTTTTAATTTCAGCTAAGTCTAGAGATTTATCATTAAGACTAAAAAAATTAAAAAAATCCTTGGTTAGTAAATCAGCATAATGAATAGAGTATTCCTAACACTCTCATTTTTAATGGGATTGGTTGTCTTAGCATCTAATTATTTAGTTCAATTTCCAATTCAATATTATGGTCTTCAAGAAATTCTTACCTACGGAGCATTCAGTTATCCAGTAGCTTTTTTAATAACTGATTTAGCGAATAGATCTTTTGGTAAATTAGTTGCTAGAAAAATTGTATATATAGGATTTACAATAGGTATTTTATTTACACTAATTTTCTCAACAAATTTTGCAGATTTAATTTCAGTAAGAATAGCAATAGGTTCAGGGACAGCATTCATTATCGCTCAATTAATGGATGTACAAATATTTGATCAATTAAGACAAAAAAAATGGTTTATTGCACCACTTGCCTCTTCATTAATTGGTTCTACCGTTGATACATTTTTATTCTTTTCAATTTCATTTTATGGAACAGGAATACCTTGGGTGACACTTTCTTTAGGAGATTTAGCAGTAAAGATTTTCGTAGCTTTAGTAATGTTGATACCTTTTAGATTATTATTAGGCACTTTAAAAGCTGCTTAATTCAAATTTTTGGCTCTTGTTGTGTCATGCAATGAATGGCTCCAAAGCCCCAAATTAAATCACTACAATCAATTCCAATAACTTTTCTGTTCGTAAAAAATTTTCTAAAAATTTTTATAACTTTTTTGTCTTCTTTTACATTAAATACTGGAACCAAGACTATTTTGTTGCTTATAAAAAAATTTAAGTAACTCGCTGGAACACGAGTTTTGTCAATAATAACTGGGCTTGGCATAGGGATCTTTATAATTTTAAATTTTTTTCCGTTTTCATCAGAACTTTTACTTAATATTTTTAAATTTTCTCTAAGGGATTTGTAATTTTTATCTGATCTATTCTTTTCTTCAGCAATCATAATTGTACTTTTTGAAACAAATCTTGCGATATCATCGATATGCCCGTGTGTGTCATCTCCAACAATTCCTTTATTAAGCCAAATAAAATTTTTCGCATTCAAATATTTTGAAAACAGATTCTCGTAGTCGATTTTTTTGAAGCCTTTATTTCTCTCTTGTTTACTACTTAATAAGCACTCTCTTGTTAGCAATATGGAGCCCGATCCATTATTATCAAATGCACCTCCTTCCATTACTACTCTTTTAAATTTGTTTGAATTCACTTTTTTAGGTAAAATACTCTCAATATTTAAGTAACTACTAATATGGTTATTGATTTTGTTATCATTTCTGAAATTTTTATATTTTGACCAAGCATTAAATTTAAAATCAAGCATGGTCTTTTTTCTATTTTTGTTGTCGACCAAAAATATTGGTCCAGAATCTCTTAACCAAAGCCTGTCTGTCTTAAGTTTATGAAATTTAATGTTAGATATATTACAACCTATTTTTCTTAAATATATTCTTGTGGTATCAATACTTTTATTATTATTGACTAATAAATCTATTCTTTGATGCTTTGTTAAATATTTAATTATTTTTCCAACTACATTTGGAATCTTTTCAAATAATCCAGGCCAATCATTTTTATTATGAGGCCAAGCCATCCAAACTGATTTTTGAGGCTCCCATTCTGCTGGCATTCTAAATTCATTTATTTTTTTATTCATCTTCAGGATTTTTGATAATATCTTTGTAAAATTCAGTTCTTCTGTCTCTTAAAAAAGGCCAGTGCTGTCTAGCGGTATCTATTTTTTTAAAATCTATTTCACAAACTAAAATATTCTCTTTTTTATTTCCTAATTTTGCAATTACTTTCCCACTAGGATCTATCACCATTGAATTACCCCAAAATTCAATTTTTTTCTTACCTTTTGTTTCTATCCCAACTCTATTTATAGCAGCCACATAAGTTCCATTAGCAATAGCGTGAGATTTTTGCATTGTAATCCAAGAATCTAATTGAGATTTTCCAAACTTTCTTTTTTCTTTTGGATGCCATCCAATAGCAGTAGGATAAAAAATAATTTGAGCTCCTTTTAAAGCTGTTAATCTAGCTGCTTCGGGGAACCATTGATCCCAACATATAAGAGGACCTATCTTTCCAAATTTTGTCTTAACACTTTTAAATCCAAGATCCCCAGGACTAAAATAAAATTTTTCATAATAGCCTGGGTCATCAGGTATATGCATCTTACGATATTTAGACAAAATATTTCCATTTTCATTAATAATAATGCTAGTGTTATGATAAAACCCAGATGTTTTTTTTTCAAACATCGTTATATTTAATACAACACCAAGCTCCTTTGCTAAATTACAAAATATTCTAGAAGTTTTTCCTGGAATTTTTTCTGCCAATTTAAAGTTTGAATGACTTTCTGTTTGGCAAAAATAATCAGACAAAAACAGCTCTGGAAGACATATTATCTTTGCCTTTTTTTTTGCAGCTTTTTTAATATTTTTTATAGCTAAATTAATATTAGATTGAATTGTACCTAAAGATTTACTTTGTATTAAACCGATTTTGATTTTTTTTATCATTAATCAAAATATCTTAGAAAAATTTTTTCTCTCTCTATTTTTCCATTCACCTTTGTGATAGGCGTCACTTGCTATTAAGGGTAATACACTTGTTGCCTCTGCAAAAACCATTTGCTCTTTGGTTATGTCTACTTTACCCCATGAGCTTGCCTCTTTTAATGTTGAGCTACTGCATGCTCCATCTCTAGAATCAGCAACTGTTATTTGAATAGCATATTTATGCATATCTACATTTTTACCTAAAAGTTCAGCACATATGACAGTGTCTTGAATAAAATTTTTTGGTACACCTCCTCCAATCATAAAAAGCCCTGAACCTTTGGATTTTATTTTAATTTCTGTTAATTCTCTAAACTCTCTTATTGAATCAATTGTAATATGATTTTTTGGGTTTCTTTCTTGGTGCATTACAAGTCCAAATCCAGCACTTGAATCAGTAAATGCTGGACAGAAAATTGGAACATTGTTGTCATAGGCAACTTCTATTAATGAGCCTTTCTTTTTTGCATTAGTTTTAAGATATTTACCAATCTCTTTTATAAATTCTCTTGATGTATAACTTTTAGGCTCCAATTGATCTGCAATTTCCCCAATGGTTTTATCGCACATCTGAAGCTCTTCCTCATCAATGTAAGTATCATATATTCTATCAACGTAGTTATTTCTTAACTCTGTATCATCTTGATACTGTGATCCCTGATAATGCTTAAAACCAAGTGCCTCAAAGAAATCCATATCAATAATTGAAGCCCCAGTAGCTACTATTGCATCAACCATATTATATTTAACTAAATCTCTATAAATATGCATACATCCAGCAGCAGAAGTTGATCCTGCGAGTGTTAAAAAGATTGTGCAATCTTTATCTTTTATCATTTCATTATAAATATTTGCTGCATTTGCAGTCTCTCTTGAAACGAAAGACATTTTTTCCATTGAGGAGATGATTTTTCTAGCGTCAAAAGAAGTTATATCAATATGCTCTACTTCTTTACTAAGTAAATCACTTTTTCTATTACTTGATTGGTTTTTATTATCTGACATTAAGCAACAAGAAACTCTTTATTTGCTTCTTTGTCATACATCGTCATGATTGGATTATCCTCAACTTCGTAAATATCATCTGAGTAAAATCCATTAAAATTAGTTCTAAAAGTTAACCCATACGCACCAAGCTGTCCTAACTCTAGATAATCATTTTCTTTTATATTATTAGGTAAAATAAAAGGACCTTTCATATAATCCATACTATCACAGGTTGGACCATAGAAATCAAATGATGTTAATTTCTTGGAGATTATTCTTCCATCAGTTATCATTTTAGACGGGTAAACTATGTTAGGAACACCTGCATCAAACAAAGTTCCATACGTACCATCGTTTATATAAAGTTTTTGTTTTTTTCTTAAATCAACTCTTACAATTGTTGAGCCACTTTCTGCAACAATCGCTCTTCCAGGTTCGCATATAATTTCTGGAAGTTTATCTAATTTTAAATTATTTAAACCTTTTTTAATTTCATCAAAATAACTTTCTAAAGATTGAGGAATAAGATCAGGGTAAATAGTTGGAAAACCTCCTCCAACGTTAATTACATCTGGAATAATTTTAGTTTTTTTAATTATATTACCTATTTCAAATATTCCTTTTGAATAAGATATTGGGTGCATACATTGTGAACCAACATGAAAACTAAGTCCAATTTTTTTTGAATATTGTTTTGTTAATCTAAGTAATCCGGTAGCTTCGTTATTTATAGCTCCAAATTTTTTTGATAAATCAATCTCTGCATGTTCATTAGATACAGAAACTCTAACAAATAACTCTAAGTCTTTAGCATAATTTGTACTTTCTAAAATTTTTATTAATTCATCTTTAGTATCCAAAGAAAAGGCCTTAACATTATATTTAAAATACGCTTCTTTAATGCTTTCTCTACTTTTAACTGTATGCATATAAGAACAGTTCGCATTTTTACTTATTTTTCTTATAGCTTCTATTTCTTTGATAGATGCCACATCAAAACGATTAATCCCGCTTTCAACAATAGTTTTAAGAACTACTGGATGAGGGTTGGTTTTTAACGCATAAAGTATTTTTCCAGGGAAATTTTTTTGAAAGTATTTAGAAGCCAATTTAATTGACTCCTTTCTAATACAATAAACAGGTCCTGTTGGTCTCAGTTGATTAACTAATTCTTCAACTGACTTAAATTTTTGCATAACTGCACCTCTAAAAAAAATTTACAAAAAAAACCTGCATATCACGTATGCAAGTTTTATAAATGCAGCATTTATGGGAAATAATTAATAATGTAAAGTAAATAATGCTATTGAAATATCAAAATTTACTTCCATATAAAAGCTATGATGAATCAACCAACACTCCAAAAACTAAGTGATTTTGAAGATAAATCCCTTTTGATAGTGGACGATGACAATCCATTTAGACAAAGATTGGCTAGAGCTATGGAAAAAAAAGGTTTTACAGTTACACAAGCTGAGAGTGTAAAAATTGGAATTGAGACAGTAAAATCACAAAGTCCAGCATTTGCCGTTGTTGACCTTAGATTAAATGATGGGAATGGATTAGAAGTAGTAAAAGAAATTCAAAAAGCAAATATCAAAAGTAGAATTATTATGTTAACCGGATATGGTAATATTCCAACAGCTGTAGCTGCAATTAAAGAGGGAGCAATTGATTATATTGCGAAGCCTGCAGATGCAGATGATGTTGAAAAAGCACTTTTAGCTGATCCAAATCAAAAACCAGCTCCTCCTGAAAATCCAATGTCAGCGGATAGAGTAAAATGGGAGCACATACATAGAGTCTTTGAGTTATGTAACAGAAATGTCTCTGAAACCGCAAGAAGACTGAAAATGCATAGAAGAACTCTTCAAAGAATACTGTCTAAAAGATCTCCTAGATAATTTAGTTTTTTGTAAGTCTTAAAAACACATCTTCAAGATCCCCGTCATCAGTTGAGATATCTTGTATTTTTACATCTTGTTTTTTAATTTCTGAAATTATTGAATCTATGCTTAGTTTACTCTTCTCATACGATAAAACTAACTTGTTTTCGACATTTGATATAACTTTTAATGACTCAAAAGCGTTGTCTTTAATATTAGTTTTTTTATCTGTAGTGACATACACAATTTTTGTTTGAATTCTTTCTAAGAGATTTTTAGTAGTGTCTAATGCTACTAACTTCCCTCCACTTAAGATGCCAATCCTATCACACATTTTTTCTGCTTCCTCAAGATAATGAGTTGTTAATATTGTTGTTACCCCTTGTTTGTTCAAAGATTTCACATTTTCCCACAATGTATTTCTAAGCTCCACATCAACTCCTGCGGTAGGCTCATCTAAAATTATTATTGGAGGTTGATGCACCATAGCTTTTGCTACAAGTAATCTTCTTTTCATACCACCAGAGAGTGCTCTAGCATAACTGTCAGCTTGTTCCTCTAATGATACCAACTTCAATATAGTATTTGTGATTCTATCTTTTTCTTTAATTCCATAAAGTCCTGCTTGTAGCTCTAAAAGTTTTCTGGGACTAAAAAATGGATCAAAGTTGACCTCTTGTGGAACAATTCCAATAGAGGCTCTAACTTGTCTAGGGTTTTTATCTAAGTTGAATCCCCAAACATTTACCTCACCACCAGTTTTTATAACTGAACCACCTAATATATTTATAAATGTACTCTTTCCAGCCCCATTTGGTCCTAAAAGACCAAATATTTCACCTTCTTTCACCTCTAAGTTTAAATTATTTAGTGCATGGGTTTTTTCAGAACCGTTTTTAGAATAAACTTTATTCAAGTTTTTAACAGTTAAGACGTTTTTTTTATTCATATGAGGGCATACATTTAATACATTTATAAAAATTAAGATATCATTACATTATGGAGAAAATTAAAAAAAGTGACCATTTTTACTTGATAGATGGTTCGGGATACATTTTTAGAGCATACTATGCTCTTCCTCCTTTAACTAGAAAAAGTGATGGATTGCCAGTAGGTGCAGTCAGTGGTTTTTGTAATATGCTTTTTAAGTTATTAGAAGATTCTAAATCAGATGATAATTTAGAAAAACCAACACACTTTGCTGTAATATTTGACTCAGCAAGAAAAAATTTTAGAAATGAAATATATTCAGAGTATAAAGGAAATAGATCTGATGCACCTGACGATCTAATTCCTCAATTTGAATACATTCGGCAATCTGTAAAAGCCTTTAATTTACCATCAATTGAGTTAATCAATTATGAGGCAGATGATTTAATTGCAACTTATGTAGAAAAAATTTTAGACTTAGGTGCAAAGGTAACAATTGTTTCTTCTGACAAAGATTTAATGCAGCTTTATAAAAAAGGAGTGAGAATTTATGATCCAATGAAGAACAAATTTATAAATCAAGACGATGTTTACAATAAATTTGGAGTTACTCCCGAAAAAGTAATAGATGTCCAATCTTTAGCTGGTGATAGCACAGATAATGTACCTGGTGTACCTGGTATAGGAATTAAAACTGCCGCTGAATTGATAAATCAATATGGAACTTTAGAAAATTTATTAAAAAATGCATCAAAAATTAAACAAAATAAAAGAAGAGAAACTTTAATAGATAACAAGGAGGATGCAATTATAAGTAAAAAATTAGTTACATTGAAAAAAGATGTGCCTGTAAAAAATAAAATTGAAGAATTCATATTGAAAAGTATTGATAAAGATAAGCTTTTTTCTTTTCTAAGAGAAATGGAATTTAATAGGCTATTAAGTTCTGCTATTTCAAAGTATGGAGACACAAATAACCTTGTAACAAAATATATTGATAGAAATTCAGAAAAAACAACAGAAATTAAGAAAAAAAATTATCAATTAATTAAAAATGAGAAGGAGATTGAAGATTGGATGAAACAATCTGAGGAAATAGGTGAATTTGCAATAGATACTGAAACAACTTCATTAGACCCTCATACAGCAAAGTTAGTAGGTATTTCAATCTCTAACAGAATTGGAAATGCATGTTACATTCCATTAAATCACGTTAGTGGAAATAATCTTGACGAAAAAAAGGTCTTAAGTGTTTTAAAAAATTATTTAGAGGATAAGAGTATTAAAAAAGTAGGACAAAATATTAAGTTCGATTTTATTGTCTTTTATCACCGTGGTATCACTTTGAATTCCATGGAAGATACTATGCTTATGTCTTACACACTAGATGCTGGCAAAAACAGACATAATATGGATACACTTTCAGAGATCCATCTAGGTCACAAAACTATAAAATTTAAAGATTTAGTAGGGACTGGAAAAAAACAACTAAATTTTTCTGAAGTTAACATATCTGAGGCTAAAGATTACGCAGCTGAAGATGCAGACATTACGTTTAGATTGTACAAAATATTTTTAAAATCATTAAAAGCAGAAAAATTATTAAATATTTATGAGTTATTTGAAAAACCTCTAATTAAAATATTAGCAGAAATGGAGATAAAAGGTATTAAACTTGATAAATCTTCACTAAACAAACTATCCTCAAAATTTTCAACTAAAATCGAAAAATTAGAAAAATCTATTTTTAAGATTTCAAAAAAAATATTTAACATTGGATCGACTAAACAACTTGGTGAAATAATGTATAATGATTTAAAAATAGCAGCTTTAAAAAAAACTAAGAAAGGAAGTTTTGCTACCAGTGCTTCAGTTTTAGAAGATTTGGCATTTAAGGGTTATGAATTTCCAAAACTCATCTTGGAGTGGAGACAAATTAGTAAACTTAAAAACACCTACTCTGATGCATTGCCAGAACACATAAATCAAAATACTAAAAGAGTGCATACATCTTTTTTGTTAGCAGCTACTACAACAGGTAGACTTGCATCCAGTGATCCAAATTTACAAAATATCCCAATAAAATCAGATGATGGTAAGGACATAAGAAAAGCTTTTGTTTCTGAAAAAGATAACAAATTGATTTCAGCAGACTACAATCAAGTAGAGATGAGAATTTTAGCTGATCTAGCAGATGTAAAACAGTTAAAAAAAGCATTTCTAAATAATGAGGATATCCATACTTTGACAGCTAGTCAGGTTTTTGGAAAAGAAATTAATAAAATTGATTCAGAAACAAGAAGAAAAGCAAAAGCAATCAACTTTGGAATAATTTATGGTATTTCACAATATGGTTTGGCAAAACAAATCAATGTTTCAAACAATGAAGCAGAAGAATTTTTAAATTCTTATTTTAAAAAATTTCCAGAAATTAAAGATTATATGAAAACAACTGTGAATTTCTGTAGGAAAAGTGGCTATGTAAGTAATATATTTGGAAGAAAAACACATCTCACTGGAATTAACGATAAGAATTTTAATGTAAGAAATTTTCAGGAGAGGGCAGCTATAAACGCACCGATCCAAGGGTCAGCATCGGAGATAATGAGATTAGCAATGATCAGAATAAATAAAGAAATCTCCAATAAAAAAAATAATAGTCTAAAAATGTTATTACAAATACACGATGAGTTAATTTTTGAGGAAAGTTCAAAACAAACAAAAAAAAGTACTAAATTAATTAAGGATTTGATGTTGAGTGTGAAAGATAGTGAACTTCACTCATTTTCAATACCTCTTTTAGTAGATGTGAATATTGGAGAAAATTGGGGTGAACTTCATTGAAAACAAACAATTGCCCTAATATGAACAATTTAGTATTTTTATTTTAATTTATGTCACAAACAATTGCTTTGGTAGATGATGATCGAAATCTATTAACATCTGTCCAGATGGCTTTAGAAAAGGAAGGTTTTAAAGTTCAAACTTATATTGATGGTGAAAATGCTCTTGTTGGTTTATCAAGAACCCCACCTGATCTTGCTGTGATTGATATAAAAATGCCAAGAATGGATGGTGAAGAACTTCTAAGAAAGCTTAGAAAAAAAACTTCTATGCCAATAATTTTTTTAACCTCTAAAGATGAGGTAACCGACGAAGTAAGTGGTTTAAAACTTGGAGCAGATGACTTTGTTGGTAAAACTGGAGGATTTTCAACCAAAGTTTTAGTTGAAAGAATTAAAGTGCAATTAAGAAAAAAAGATAAGGACATCAATATAGAGGAGAATAAAAATGTAATTTCTCACGGTAAGTTAAAATTAGATCCCTCTCAACTCGAATGTGAATGGGATGGTAAACAATTACCTGATAAACTTACTACGACAGAATTTAAAATTGTTGAAGAGCTTGCAAAAAGACCAGGAATGATTAAAGAGAGAGCCTTGCTGATGGACGTAGCTTATCGAGAAGATACAGATATAGAAGATAGGACTATTGATAGTCATGTTAAAAGGATTAGAAAAAAATTTAAAAAGGTAGATAGTGATTTTTCAGCAATTGAAACAAGATATGGAAGTGGATATAGATGGAATGTTAAATAATAATTATGGGAAAAATACTAAAAAATCTCTCTATATTACAGAAATTCCTTTTTATTAATCTAGTAGTCTTCATATTTATAATAATAATCACGTTCTTTTACTTGGGTGCTATTCAAAAAAGTTTGATCAATGAAAAACAAAAAAATCATTCGAATATAATAACTCAAACAATATTAAATTTAGAAAAATCAAATGTAAAATTAAATGAGTATGGAATAAGCGAATTCCTATTTTCCACAAAATCTCGATTCCCTTATTTTGAAAAACTAGATAGAGTTATATTTTTTGACAACAAATTAAATTGGATTGGTGATACAAGATCTATTCCATCCTCAATGTTATTAATTGAAGAATTAACTCAACAATCAAGTGATAATAATTTTAATAATCAAGAAAATAAAAATGAAACAATTTTCGATGAGGATCTAAATAAATATTATTTATCAGGATCTAAAAAATCTTTAACTAATTTAAAACAAATCCAAGAACAGTTTTTTGTTTTTAGTATTAAGAGTATTAATTATTTAAATAATGAGGGCTATGTTCTTATATCTGAAAATGCCGATAATATAATTACACAAATTGAAGAGAGAGAAAAATTTATTATTAGAACTGCTCTTGTGGTACTTTTGGTTATTATTATTTTTTCATATGTTTTAAATAGATATTTTTTAAAACCTATTAAAAATCTAGTTACATATACAAAAATTATTAAAGATAAAAGTAAGGAAAAAACAGATATAGAAAGGGTTAAAACAAGAAATGATGAATTAGGAATATTATCAAAATCACTTGATGAAATGACTAGTGAATTAAATAAAAGAATAACAACTGCTGAAAATTATTCAACTGACTTACTTCATGAAATCAGAAATCCCCTTGCTTCACTAAAAAGTGCATCTGAGATAATTTCAGAAACAGAAGATAAAATTAAAAGAGAAAAATTAATAAATATCGTATCTCATGATGTTGAGAGAATAGAAAGATTAATTACAGATTATTCTCAAATGTTGAAAGATGAGGCGGTAATTTCCAGAGAAACAATGCAAAAAATTGATATAAAGGATATTGCAAAATCTGTGGTTGATGATTTTAATAATATTTATAATTCAAAAAAAAAAATAAAAATAAAATTGAAATCAAATGGATCTGAAAATTATTTTATACTTGGGATCAACAATAGGATAGAGCAAATAATTGCAAATTTGCTTGAAAACTCAATTTCCTTCAGTGGTGAGAAACAGGAAATCATAGTTGAGGTCAGTAAAGATAAAGAGGGTAAGCCAAGACTTGTCGTAATTGACGAGGGGACTGGTTTTAGTGAGAAGGATATCACTAAAATTTTCAATAGATTTTATAGCAATAGGCCTGAAAATTTTGGAGAACACTCTGGTTTAGGCCTAAATATAGTGAAAAACTTAGTGGAATTACATAATGGGGAGATAATAGCAACAAATAACAAAGACAGAGGTGCAAAAGTTGAAATTATTTTTCCGGCGACCCAATGAAAAGTTGATTAATATAAATAAAGTTGTTACAAGCCGATGCTTATGACAGATTATAAAGTAAAAGATATAAACGAAGCAGAATTTGGGAGAAAAGAAATCTCTTTAGCAGAGACAGAAATGCCAGGATTAATGGCATTAAGATCAGAATATAAGGGTAAAAATCCTCTTAAGGGAGCAAGGATTTTAGGTTGTTTGCATATGACAATACAAACAGCAGTTTTAATTGAAACACTAGTGGACTTAGGTGCAGAATGTAGATGGTCCTCATGTAATATATTTTCAACTCAAGACCACGCAGCTGCTGCAATCGCAAAAGCTGGTATTCCAGTATTTGCCTGGAAAGGTGAGACGGAGGAAGAATACTGGTGGTGTGTGAGACAAACTATAGAGGGTAAAAAGGACTGGAAGCCAAACATGATTTTAGATGATGGTGGAGATCTTACAGCACTTATGCATAAAGATTATAAAGATCTTCTAAAAGACGTAAAAGGCTTAAGTGAAGAAACAACAACAGGTGTTCTAGCTCTTAAAAAAATGGAAGAGCAAGGAGAATTGTTAGTCCCAGCAATTAATGTAAACGATTCTGTTACAAAATCAAAATTTGACAACTTATATGGATGTAGAGAAAGTTTAGTGGATGGTATTAAAAGAGCTACAGACGTAATGATGTCTGGAAAAGTTGCAATTGTTGCGGGCTTTGGCGATGTAGGAAAAGGTAGTGCAGCTTCTTTAAGACAAAGTGGTGCGAGAGTAATGGTAACAGAGACAGATCCAATATGTGCTCTTCAAGCAGCAATGGAGGGTTATGAAGTTGTTTTGATGGACGAGATGATTGGTCAAGCAGATATAGTTGTAACAGCAACAGGTAACAAAGATATTGTTACAGCAGATCATATGAGAGCCATGAAAGATAGATCAATACTTTGTAACATTGGACACTTTGATAATGAAATACAGGTTGATGCATTAAAAAATTATAAATGGGATGAAATAAAACCACAAGTTCATGAAATTACTTTTCCAGATAATAAAAGATTAATTTTATTAGCAGAAGGTAGACTTGTAAATTTAGGATGTGCAACTGGTCACCCTAGTTTTGTCATGAGTGCCTCATTTACAAACCAAGTCACAGCCCAAATAGAATTGTGGAATAATTCAGAAAAGTATGAGAGAAAGGTATATGTTCTTCCTAAACATTTAGATGAAAAGGTTGCCAGATTACATCTAGAAAAAGTGGGTGCAAAATTGACACCATTATCTAAGGATCAAGCAGATTATATAAGTGTTAAAACAGAGGGACCATATAAGCCAGATGCTTACCGCTACTAGGGGTGGCAAAATTAATATTTCAGACGAAAAAGATACTAAATTTGTTGCAGAAAAGTTCTCTAGACTTATAAAAATTGGTGATCTTATATTATTAAGTGGGAATCTAGGTGTAGGAAAAACAACATTTATAAGACACATTATTAACTCAATTCAAAAAATCAATAAGCAGAAAGTATCAGAAGTTCTAAGCCCTACCTTTAATATAACTAATGAGTATAAGATAAAAAATATTTTAATTAAGCACTATGATTTACATAGAATTAAAAATGAAAAAGAGCTTGACAACTTAGGTATTAAAGAAAATTTGGAAAAACAAATAACTTTTGTTGAATGGCCTGAAATAATAAAAAAGTTGAAAATAAAGAACAGTATTGATTTGATATTTCAATATAACAATAATTTTACAAAGCGCTATCTTAAAATAATTTCTAAAAATAAAAAAATTTCTAATGAATTTAAATAAGCTAAAAAAACTCACTGGAGATGCATCATTTAGAAATTTTTATAGGGGAAAAAAAAATATATTTGTTTATTGTAAAAAAAATAAAAAGAGTAATTTGTTAGTTTATGATGCTATAAATAAGATACTAATCAGAAAAAAAATTTTAGCTCCTAGGTTAATATCTCAAAATTATAAACATAATTATATAGAGATAGAGGATTTTGGTGATTTAACAATCTTTAAAAAATTTAAAAAAAAAACAATAAATAAAAAAATTTATTACAAAAAAATTTTAGATTTACTAATAAAAATGAAAAATATCAAAGTAAAGAATCAAAAAACATTTTTGAAAACTAATTACAAAATTCCAGAATATACATCGAAAATATTGCTACGAGAATCAAATTTATTTTTGGACTGGTATTTACCGAAATATATAAAGGGAACAAAAAAAAGAATTTTAAAAACTAAATTAAAAAATATTTTTAAAAAATTATTAAATAATATCTCTTATAAAAAAAAAGTTTTTGTTCACAGAGATTTTCATGTTTCTAATATAATGATAACTAAGAAAGGATTAGGACTGATAGATAGCCAAGATGCAGTATATGGTAATATTGCATATGATCTAGCGTCACTTATTGATGACGTAAGGCTTAAAACAAATAGAAGAATTAAAAAATTTATATTTGATGAATTTATAAAAAGAAACAAAAATTTAAATTTTCATGAATTTAAAAGAGACTTTGAAATTTTATCGGTTTTAAGGAATTTAAAAATAATTGGCATATTTACTAGATTATCAGTTAGAGACAATAAAAGTGCGTATCTCAAACTTATTCCTTATGCATGGGAATTAATAGATAATAGAATTGTCAATAATCCACTATTTAATGACTTAAATTACCTTTTAAGCAAAAATTTTGGTAAAAAAATTAGAAAATCTTATGAAAATTAAAACTGCATTAATACTCTGTGCAGGATTTGGTAAGAGAGTACAACCGATAACAGATAACTTACCAAAGCCTCTAATAGTTTATAAAAATGAGACTTTGTTGGAAAATACAATTAATCTTCTAATAAAATTAAAAATTGAAAAAATCAAAATTAATGTTTTTTACTTAAAAGAACAAATTATTGATTTTGTTAATAAAAAAAATTTTCCAGTAAGTATTGAAATTATTGATGATGGTGAAACAATTCTAGGAACAGGAGGTGGAACCCTCAGTCTTGCTAATAAATCTAATGAAGAGGATGTATTAGTAATTAATCCCGATACAATTTGGGATGAGAGTTATATTAATTCAATTAATGCAATGGAGAAAATTTACTTTGAAAAGCAAATGAAAAATATCTTATTAATTGTAAATAATGCAACATGTTTTGACAAAAGATTTAATGGAGATTTTGAAATAAAAAATAATATTCTTTCAAAAGAAAAAATAAATAATTTCAAATACACTGGATGTCAAATTTTCAATAAAGAATTAATTTTACACAAAAATTTAACTTATTTTCCAATATCTGAGATATGGGACTCTCTTTTAAGAGAAAATAAACTTAATGGTTTTGAGCACAAGGGTGAATTTAAGCATTTAACTGATTTTGAAATATACGAAAAATTATTTATTTAAAAAACTAATAGATCTTTTGCTCTATCATCATCTAAATAGCTCGCGCTCTTTATCTTCCCTTTTTCTATTTTAATCAACAAAGGATTACCAGTCGGTATTTCTAACCTCGAAATTTTTTTATTATCTAAACTGAATAAGTATTTACATAATGATCTAATTGAATTTCCATGGGCTGAAATAATAATATTTTTATCTAATTTAGGTTCAATATTTTTTTTATAAAAAGGTATTACTCTTTCATAAGTATCTTTTAAAGATTCTGTATCTGGAATTTTATCTCTTGGGACATTTTTATAAATATCAATATTTAATGGGTGAAAGGGACTTGTTTTTTTTAGGGCCTCAGGTGGATTATCCCAAGATCTTCTAAAAGTATGTATTTTTTCTTCACCATAAAGTTTTTTCATTTCATCTTTATTTAAACCTGTCAAAGCTCCATAGTGTCTCTCATTCAACTCCCAAGCATTTACAATATTTTGATTTTTAATTCGCATGGTATTTAAAATTAAGTTTAATGTTTCTATGGATCTAGTTTGTAGAGAAGTATAAAAATATGAAAGCGTTAAACCTAATTCTTTAATTAATTCTCCAGCTTTACAAGCTTCAAGTTTTCCCCTAGATGCCAAATTAACATCTACCCATCCAGTAAAACGATTTTCTAAATTCCATTCGCTTTGACCATGTCTTACAAGTATTAAGTGACTCATATAAAGAATTTAAATATATAGATTATCAATGAAACTAATAAAATCATTATTTTATTTATCTAATATAGCCATAATATTATTCTATCTTTATCCAGGGAGCATACTCGGATGTTTTTTTTATAAGGATTGTCAAACACAACCACAATTAACAAGAGATTTTATAATATTTTCATCAAATCACGTCTACTTATTTATAGCTCTATCTTTTTTAGGGTTTTTGTCATTCAAAAACAATATAAAAGCAATTTTTGTTTATCTTTTAATTTTATCAACATTTCTAGAAATAATGCATCTAGTAATTCCAAATAGAGGCTTTGAAATGGCAGATTTACTTGGAAATATACTAGGTGTTATAATATCATATACATTTTTAAAAACATTTTACTTAAGGAAATAATAATGGACTCATTTGAAGATAGAAAAAAAAGTTTTGAAAAGAAATTTGCCCATGATCAGGAACTTCAATTTAAAGTAAGTGCTAGAAGGAATAAATATATAGGAGAATGGGTATCCGAAATACTTGGTTACAATTCAGATCAAGAAAAAGAATATATTCAATCAGTAATAAAAGCAGATTTTGCTGAAGCAGGAGATGAAGACGTCTTTAGAAAGATCAAACAAGATCTAAAAGAAAAAAATATATCAGATGAGGAATTGCGAAAAAAGATGGACGAGCTAAATGAAAAAGCTAAAACTGATTTTAGTTAGTTTTTCTTTCATTCTAATAAATATAAATAGTTCATTTTCATTAAATAGTAATTATAAAATAATATCAGGGAAACCAGTTATAACAGACGGTGACACAGTTAAAATAAATAATAAAAAAATTCGTTTTAGTGGAATTGATGCCCCAGAAAGTTATTTTTTTGGGAAAAAACAAATATGCATTTTAAATAAAGTGGATATTTTTTGTGGAATATTATCAAAAGATAAACTGGTAGAAAAAATAGGAAATCAATCTATTGATTGTAAAATTGAAAAAAATAAAGATCAATTTAATAGGTTATTAGGAGAGTGTTTTTTAGATAACGAGAGTTTATCAGTTTACATGGTCAAGAATGGCTATGCATTTGATTATCCAAAATATTCCAAAGGAAAATTCAGTGCATATGAAAAACATGCAAAAAATCTTTCTTTAGGATTGTGGCAAATGAAATTCGAATATCCTTGGATATGGAGAAAAAAAAATAGATAATAAAAAGAGTGATTCGAAATAAAAAATTATATTTATTTATAACTCTAATTTTGATTTCCGCATGTTCTTCTGTACCTAAAAATACAGCTGATGGTTGTTCAATTTTTTCAGAAAGATATCTTTGGTATAAACATGCAAAAAAATCCGAGCAAAAATGGGGAACACCTATTTATTTACAACTTGCAATTATTAAAATGGAATCCGACTTTGATTGGTTGGCTAAACCACCAAGACAAAAATTGTTTAAAGTAATTCCATATAAGAGACCATCCAGTTCTTTTGGCTATTCTCAAGCTGTAAAAGGCACATGGAAACAGTATAAAGAGGAAACTGGAAATAAATATGCTACCCGGACGAGGTTTAAGGATAGCGTAGATTTTATTGGTTGGTACACAAATAAAACTGAAAAGATACTGAAAATACCTAAAAATGATGCTTTTAGGCAGTATGTTGCTTATCATGAAGGATGGGGGAATTATAAAAATTATAAAAATAAACAAAAAATTATTTTATTAGCAAAGAAAGTTGAAAACCAGTCTAAGAAATACAAAACTCAACTTAATAAATGTAAAAACTCACTAACTACTAGAAAATATATTTTATTCTAATTTAGCTGTTTTTTTAGCTCTATATCAACAGCATCAATTCTTTTTGTATTTTTAGCAAGAGTTAAATACATTGTAGGAGTCACATATAAAGTAAAGAAAGTAGAAATTATCATCCCACCAAGTATTGTTGCACCAACTGCAAGTCTAGAACCTTCACCAGCTCCAGGTCCAATATTACCAATAACTAGTGGTAACATTGCTATCATAGTACTTAACGATGTCATAATTATTGGTCTAAATCTTAAACTGCAAGCTTCTTTCACAGCTTTCTCAATATCTTTACCTTTAGTTCTTAATTGATTTGCATAATCAACTATAAGAATACTATTCTTTGTTGAAATCCCTATAAGTATTACTAGTGCAATTTGTGAGAAAATATTTATTGATGAATTTAAAAATAATATGAATACTAAACCACCAAATACTGCGAGTGGAACAGTTAAAATAATTATAAAAGGATGAATAAAAGAATTAAAGGTTGCAGACATGACAAGGTAAGCAGTTAATAAAGCTAGGGCAAAAATTATATAAAGTTCGTTACTTGTTTCTTTTAATTCCTCTGATTTACCCTTCCAAGTAATTTGTTTGTCAGGTGCAACTTTAGTCATTGTTTCCTCAAGATATTTAATTGCTTCAGCTAAGGTATATCCCTCACTTATATTTGCAGATATCGTGACAGCTCTTTGTCTATTGTATCTTGATAATTTACTTGCAGTTCCCTTTTCGTTAAATTCAACAAGATTAGAGAGAGAAACTAAATTACCTGTTTTTTCTGATCGAACGAATATTTTACTAAGACTTTCTTTATTTTTTCTATCTTCTAAATATTGTTGTAAAATAATTGGGTATTCTTTTCCAAGTTTATTAAATTTTGTAACTGTTTTGCCACCATATAATGTCTCTAGTGTTTGCCCAATTGCTTCTGCAGATATCCCCAAGTCTTTTGCTTTATTTTTATTAATCTTTATATTTACTTCAGGTTTATTTCTGGTGTAGTCAGATTCTAATCTTGATAAATTTCTGTTTTGCCTTAGCATTCTAATAACTTGAGTTTGAATTTGTTCTAACTCTTCATATGTATTACCATAAATAACCATTTGAACAGGCTTATTATAACTAGAAACTCTTATGGACTGCGGAGAAATTGGAAAAGCAAGTGTTTGAGGTACTGTAACTATTTTTCCAATTGCTTGTCTCATTATTGTTTGAGAATTTTGTTTTCTATTTTTCCAATTGTCTAAAAGTGAGATTATTAAGAAACTATTTTCGGAGCCAAAACCTGGAACTATCATTAAAAATCTATTGTATGGACTATTATCTCCATCTAGTAATGGAATAAGTCTTTTTTCGACGTCTTCAGCCCTTTTTTGAGTATATTGGAATGAGCTTCCCTCATCAGTAAATCCTATAACCAAGTAAACTCCACGATCTTCTAATGGTAATAACTCTTTTTTTGTATAATTGTACAAAGCCCCAGATGCAACCACGATTAGAATTATAAATGTTGTTATAGTTTTCTTTTTATTCATCCAAAATCCTAATGTCTCATTGTAAAATTTTAAAAAACCTTGAAAAAATTTATCAAATCCTCTTGTCAAAAAATTAGACTTTTTCTTTTTATCAAGAAATTTACTACCTAGCATTGGTGAAAGTGTTAGGGCAACAAATGATGAGACTACTATTGCAAATGATAGCGCTATTGCAGTTTCTTTAAATAATGTTCCAGCAATACCTTCAATAAAAATTAAAGGTAAAAATACTGCAACTAAAATAAGAGTTGTTGCAATAATTGCAAATGTAATTTGTTTAGAGCCTTTATAAGCTGCTACCAGAGGTGTCTCACCATTTTCAATTCTTCTATATATCGCGTCAGTCATAATGACCGAGTCATCAGTAATAATTCCAATTGCTAATATAAAACTTAATAAGACAAATATATTTATTGATAAATCAAATATATATAAACCTAAGAATGTTGCAATTAGACTTACAGGTAAAGCTATTGCGGGAACAATAACTGCTTTTAAATTCCCTAAAAATAAATAAATTATTATCACTACAAGTATAAAAGCTATAACTAAAGTTTTATAAACTTCATTTATAGCTTCACCAATATAAGTGGCTCTGTTAAAAGCTATTTCTAAATTTAAATCAGCTGGTAAAGTTTTTCTTATTTCTTTGATTTTTTTTTCAACATCTTTTGATAATTCAACAGTTGAAGCCCCACTTCTTGCATAAATTCCTATTCCCATAGTTTTTAAATTTAGTGCTCCTTTGCTCTGAGCTCTAAATAAAACTTTCTCTGTCACAGGGCCTAATTCTAAATTTGCTATATCCGATAGTCTTACTATATTGTCTTTAGCCTTCTTAATTGGTAATCCCTTAAGTTTTTCTAAGTCATTGTATGATTTATCGATATTGATGGTTAAATCAATATTTTCAGCTTCAAGCGTACCTGCAGGTAATCGAACATTTTCATTTCTTAAAGATCTTTCTACTTCTTGAATAGTTAAATTATTTGCAGCTAATTTGATTGGATCAATCCATACTCTAATACTTTGTTCCCTAAGGCCACCCGTTCTTATTCGGCCAACATTTTTAATGCTAGAAAACTGATCAACTAAATATCGTTCTGCATAATCTCCAAGCTCAAGATCACTCCAGGTTTCTGAAGATAAAGCAAGCCACATTGTAGTTGTAAAACCCGCAGATTGCTTAAGTATTCTTGGTGCCTCTGACTCAGCTGGCAATCTTCCAACAACTCTTGCAACTCTCTCCCTAACATCGTTTGCCGCATTATCAAGGTCAATATCAGTGTCAAATTCTATATTTATAGTACTTTTTCCATTTTCTGATTTAGCATCTATATTTTTTATTCCCTCTGCACCGCCTATAACTTCTTCAATTACTTGTGTTACTTCTTCATCAACAATCGGAGCTGAGGCTGAAGCATATTCTACCTGAACCTGAACCACAGGTGGTTGTAGACCAGATGGAAGCTCTCTTACTGGTAATTTTGAAAAAACAAAAGTTCCAAATACAACAAGTATTAAGGATAAAACCCATGATAGTGCTGGTCTTCTAATGCTAACATCAGTTAAATACATTTAATTATTTACTTTTATTTTCTTTTTTACCCCAACTAGACTTACTCTTTTTTTCGCCATCCTTAATAGGTTTAATTTTTCCGTTGGGTCTTACTTTTTTTAATCCTTCAGCAACAACTGTGTCACCTTCGTTTAAACCTGACTCTACCTCAAGATAACCATTGTTTCTGTTACCAACAGTGACCTCTACTTTTTGAGTTACATTCTCATTGTCTACTTTATAAATATAAACCTTGTTACCTTCTAAGATTACACTTGTATCTGGTATTCCTAAAGAAACTCTCTCATTATATTTTATTGTGACTTCCATTAAAGCACCGGGCAAAATCTCAGAATTTGAATTTTGCATTTTAACTCTAAGTCTTAAAGATCTATTACTAACATCAATTTTGCTAGCTAAAGAGTCTACTATTCCCTTATAAGTTTTATCCTTATTACCAGAAAATTTTATATCAACTCCAAGTCCTTTTTTTACGAAAGGTGCGAATACCTCTGGAACATCAACATCAATAAACAAAGAAGATGCGTCCTCGATATCAATTACAACAGAACTTTCCGAAACATTAATATCATCAGAAAAGTTTCTTTTACCAATTACTCCATCGAAAGGTGCTAATATAGTTCTATTTTTTAATTTTGCGATAACATCACCAGACTTAACCTTGGTATTATATTTGATTTCTTCTAGAATTTCGTATTTTTCTATATTGTAAGACTGTGTTTTAATTGGAACTGCTGTTCCGAAGGTTTCAATGATATTTTGAAATTTTCTTTGTTCAACTGTTTTAACTATAATACCTGGTGGTGGTCTTTTACTAAATTTTTTTTTAAAATGGTTTCCAATCATTGTCCGAGCAATGATCACACCTGCAATAATTAGAAAAAAAATTACTATTATTGATGTTATTTTAGTCGATCTTTTCATTTTTATATTCTTCCATATTCAGCCCATGATCCATCATAAACTGTAGGAGAATATTTATTATTTACTAGGGAATATGCAAGACCTAAAACACATGCAGTTATACCAGATCCGCATGAAAAAACTCTTTTATCGTTATTTAAATCAATAATTTCGCTGAACTTCTTTGAGATCTCACTTACACCTTTAAAAGTGTTGTCTGAGCTATTTATAATTTCTTTAAATGGTAGACATACAGAGTTTGGAATAGATCCACTTCTCACATTTTTCCTGGGATCTGGAACACTTCCATTAAATCTTTCCTTACTTCTAGCATCGATTATTGTAAAATTTTTTTTTTCAATATTTTCATTTATTTCATGAATATTTTTTACCAGATTTTTGTTCTCTGTTGCTCTGTAGTTTGACTTGTTTAAAATTGTCTTTTCATTTGTTGTTTTCCTGTTTTCAATTAACCATTTTTTTAAACCACCATCTAAAACACTTACTAGGTTTTTATTATGGCCAAAATAAATAAAATTGTACCAACCCCTACATGAACTTAGAACATCAGAATTATCATAAATTATAATTCTATCGGTATTTGATATGCCCATTGAAGATACTATCTCTTCCCATTTCTCTTTAGTAGGAAGCATGTGGGGTAAATCTGTGTTTTGATCTGAGTTTTCGTCTAAATCAAAAAAAATTGCACCAGTAATATGATTTTTGGAGTACTCCTCTTGAGGATTTCTATCAATTCCTGGCATATGCCATGAGCAGTCAATTATTTTGACGCTACTTAAATTATTTTCTAACCAATCCGATGTAACAAGTGACATTCTATCTTTTTTCTAGATACTTCTGATGATATTCTTCAGCAGTACAGTAATTTTTCAACTCAGATAGCTTAGTCACAACTTTTCCAGATAACTTTAAATTTTCTTCGTCTATTACTTTTTGAGCAATATTTTTTTGTTCTTCATTAAGGTAGAAGATCTCACTTCTGTATTGTGTTCCAAAATCAGGACCTTGAGAATTAAGTGTAGTTGGATCATGAAATTCAAAAAATCTTTTAATTATTTGCTCATATGTAATAACTTTGGGATCAAATTCTAATTTTACAGCTTCCGCATGATTAGTTGTTCCTGTACAAACTTCCCTATAGTTTGTATTAGGACTGTTTCCTCCACAATATCCAACCTCTGTTCTGTAGATGCCATCTAATTGACCATATTTTTTTTCTGGGCCCCAGAAACATCCCAAAGCTAAAACTGCTATTTCCATAGATTAATGTTATAATAATAATATAATTTAATCCATGTTATCTAGAAATCAATTAGGCTTTTTGTACATGTTTCTGTCTGTATGTGCATTTTCAATGATGGATGTGCTTGTTAAGTGGTCTGAATATTATCCTGTTGGTGAAGTTCTTTTTTTTAGAGGAATTTGCGGATTGATACCTATATTTTTTTTAATACCAAAAGAAAACTACCAAAATTTTTATAAAACAGATCGGCCTAAATTACATTTCTTTAGATGTGCAGCAGGGTTAATGGCAATAGTATCAATATTTATTGCACTTAGAAATTTACCTTTGGCAACAGTAGTAGGTATCTCATTTGCTGCACCAATTTTTGCAACAATTTTATCCATTTATTTTTTGTCAGAAAAGATTGGTAAATATCGTTGGTTAGCAGTTTTGATCGGTTTTATAGGGGTAATAATTATTACACAACCAGGTATTTCGACTTTAAACTTTTATTATATTTACCCAATAATTTTTTGTTTAGGAATGTCATATGTTGCAATTGCTATCAGGCAGTTATCTACATCCGAACCAGTTTGGCTTATTTCTTTATATTTTTCATTAGCGATATCTATATTAGGTCTTTTTACAATTCCATTTGGATGGGTAATGCCCACGTTAATAGATTTTATTCTTTTGTGTATGATTGGTTTGCTTGGAGGAATTGCTAATTTACTACTTGGACAATCTTACAAACTTTCAGAAGTTTCTTTAGTTACTCCACTTAAATATTTAAGCTTAGTATTTGCAATTGTATTTGGTTATTTTATTTGGAATGAAATACCATCTTATAAAACTTTATTGGGCTCGTTACTTGTAGTCTTATCTTCATTAATTATATTTAGAAGAGAAATCTATTTGAAAAAACCAAACTTAATTTTTAAAAATGAGTAAACCTCCGATTTATTGGTCAAAGGCAGTAAAGTTTCTTTCTAAGGACAAGATAATGAAAAAACTTATTTCTAAATACAAAGATAAAACCTTAACAACAAGAAAAGATATTTTTTTGTCTCTATGTAAAAGTATAATAGGACAACAGATAAGTGTTGCTGCAGCAAATTCTGTTTTTTTAAAGTTCAAAAAAGAATGTAGAGGAAAAATAAAACCAAAAGTAGTCAATGCTATTACCTCGGGTCGGTTGAAAAAATGTGGATTAAGTAGACAAAAAGTTAGAGGAATTAAAGAGTTGGCAAAAAAGTTTGTAAATAAAACATTTAATCCAAGAATTATAAAAAAAATGGGAGACGAGGATGCAATTCTTTATTTATCTGAGTTAAGACAAATAGGTAGATGGTCTGCAGAGATGATATTACTATTTACTTACAATAGATCTAATATATGGCCCATTCAAGATATTGGTTTACTTAGAGCTATTTCAAACAATTATAAAAAAAGCTATTTACCACCCATGAGCTATGTAAATAGATTGAAAAAAAGGTTTTCTCCATATTGTTCCGTAGCTACTTGGTATTTATGGCGCTCCATAGACGATGAGCCTATTCAATATTAACTGCCTTCAACTATCTGATGATGTCTTACTGCATGCCCTTTAATAACCTCAAGCGCTTCTTGATATTCAGGGGAGTCATAAAACTCTATTGCTGTGTTGTAATCTGGAAATTCAACTACAGTTGTTCTAGGAGAGTTTATTCCCTCATTTGTTCTATTTTTTCCACCTCTAATTATAAATATCCCTGAGTATTTATCTGCAGCAATCTTGGCTTTTATTGCATATTCCTTTAATTTTTCCTTACTATTAATTTTTTCCCACACACAAACTACATAACCTTTCATAACTTTCCTTTACTTATCATAATATAATCAATTTTACTTTATCAAATTTGTTCTTATTCTACTCCTTCAACAATAAACATTATTCTCTTAGTTGTATCCTCTGCATGTGTCCAAGCAGATTTATATTCGGTTGACTCATGGCATGACATAGCGTCATTGTAAGTTGGAAACTGCCATATTACTGTACGCAAAACGTTTGGGCCACTAAATGACTTAAATTTTCCACCTCTAACTACTGGTTTTCCCCCATAACTTTTTATTATAGGTACAGCCTTTTCTCCATATATTTTTAAGTTATCCTGACTTGAGATTTCTAAGTATAGACTAATCCAATAAGTTTTCATATTTATCCTTTTTTAATATTTTTATTTATGATACCAAATTTTTATGGCTGATAAATTAATAATTACTTATGAAGAATATAAAAAGGTCGTCGAAAAACTTGCTTTAGAAATCGAAAAAAAATATAAGCCAACAGTATTAGTTGGTATCATGAGAGGTGCAGCTCCAATTATAGATATTTTATCTAGAATTTTTAAATTACCTACCGCTTATGTTGTAATTCAAAGTTACTCTGGTGATACGGTACAAGATAAACAAGGGGAGTTAATATTTGCAAGAGATATAAGTGCAATTGCAACGAACGAAGATTTTAAAAATGTATTGTTAGTAGATGATCTATCAGACACAGGACTAACTTTAAATAAAAGTATAGAGTGGCTTAAAGAATATGAACCTGTTAAGGACCACATAAGTGAAATTAAAACAGCTTGTCTTTGGAAAAAAAAATCCTCCACTTTTACGCCTGACTTCTGTCCAATTTTATTAGATAATGATCCATGGATTGTTCAACCATCAGAGTATTATGATGAAATTGATATAGATGGTTTGAAAAAAAAGTATTCTAAATAAAAAAAGGCCAGACTAAGCTGGCCTTTAATTTTAACTTTTTGATAAAATTTGTTACTGTGGAATATCTCCTTCTACTCCTTTAACATAAACATTCATTCCGGCTAGCATTCCATCGTCAGCTACAGCTCCTTCAGCAACAAGAATGTTTCCTTTTTGATCATAAATTGGACCAGTAAATGAGTGAGCTTTTCCTGAAGCTAAGTCTTTTTGGAGCTGTTCTACTTCTTTCACTAAATCACTCCCCATTGCAGAATTATATGGTGCCATTGCTACCATTCCTTCTTTTAATCCATGCCAAGTATCTTGTTGTTTCCAAGTGCCATCTCTTGCTGCAATTGATCTTTCTACATAGTAAGGCGCCCAATCATCAATAATTGACGTTAATATAGATTTTGGGGCGAATCTTTGCATATCACTTGCTTGACCAAATGACCAAACTCCTGCTTTTTCAGCTACTTGAACTGGAGCAGTGCTATCCGTATGCTGCATTATTACATCAGCTCCTTGATCAATTAAAGCTTGAGCTGCTTCAGATTCTTTTCCTGGATCATACCAAGTAAAAACCCAAACAATTTTTGTTTTAATATCAGGATTTACTTTTTGTGCAGCTAATGTCATTGCATTTATACCTCTTATAACCTCAGGAATAGGAAAAGAAGCAATGTACCCAATAGTATTTGTTTTTGTCATTTTACCAGCCATGTGTCCTAACAAAGTTCTTCCCTCGTAAAATCTTGCAGAATAAGTAGAAACATTTGAATGCTCTCTTTTGTAACCAGTAGCATGTTCAAATTTTACATTTGGAAAATCTTTAGCAACCTTGTTTGTTGGATCCATATATCCAAAACTAGTAGTGAATATAAGATCATGACCAGATTGAGCCAGTTGTCTTATCACTCTTTCAGCATCCGCACCCTCAGGTACACTTTCTACATAGGTTGTTTTTATTCCAGCTGCTTCTACTGCTTTTCTTCCTTCGTCGTGTTGGTATGTCCATCCGTGGTCCCCAGTTGGACCAACATAAACGAAACCAACTTTAAAATCCGCATTTGCATTTATGCTAAAGCCAAGCAAAAATAGTACAGAAATTAAACTCCTTAAAAATAATTTATACATTTGATATCCCCTTTAAATTTACTTTTGTGATACTACAAACTAATCAATATTCTAATAAAAAAAAATATTTATTTTGGAATAGCTAACATCACTTTTCCTTATAGAAGATTTGACCTAATGAAGTTGGTGTATTAAGTTTTATTTTTCTACTGTCACGAGAAATTACAACTAAAACTATTATTGTCATGATATATGGTAATGCACTTAACAATTGAACTGGAATTCTTAAACCCACAGCCTGCATGTGTAATTGTAAAATTGTGATTCCACCAAATATTAACGCTCCTATAAGAACTTTTATTGGACTCCAAGTTGCAAAAACTACTAATGCTAGAGCAATCCATCCTCTGCCGCCAGTCATATTCTCAATCCACTGGGGAGTATATATTAATGATAGGTAAGCACCGGCTAAACCACACATTGCTCCTCCATAAAGAATGCAACTATACCTTACTAATGTAACATTAATTCCCTGATTTGAAGCAGAGGTAGGCGAGTCTCCTACAGCTCTGACAACCAAACCAGTTTTTGTTTTTTTCAAGAAATAATTTGTTAAAAAAGGCAATCCAAATGCAAAATAAAGAATAATTGAATGCCCAAAGAATATTGGGCCTAAAAATGGAATACTTTCTTTTAAATTAACAAATAATAAGGGAAATTCCTTTCCTGGAATTCCAACAAAATTCTTACCAATCATCGCTGACATTCCTATACCAAAGATAGTTAAAGCTAGACCTGTCGCAACATGATTTGTAAGGAGTGTTTGTGTAAGAAACCCAAAAATCAAAGAGATAATTAAGCCTGAAAACATGGAACCTATCACTGCAAAAAATAAATTATCAGTCACTACCATTAAAGCAAATCCAGAAATTGCGCCAATAATCATCATTCCTTCTACCCCAAGATTTAAAACACCAGATCTCTCCGTTATTAATTCTCCAGATGCAGCAAGAATTAGAGGGACCGATGATGCCATTATCGCACCAATTAAAATACCAATAAAATTTAAATCAAAGCTCATTTTTTTTTAAACCTAAAAATTTTATTTTAAAAAATAATAAATAATCAGACCCAAGGAGAAAAAATAAAATCATACCTTGAAAAACTTGACCTGTATATTTCGGTACTTGTAAAAATATCTGAGCTGTTTCTGCTCCTAAATAAGTTAGTGCAACTATCAATGATGCAAATATAATTCCAACTGGATTTAGTCTTCCTAAAAAAGCAACAATTATTGCTGTGAAGCCATAATCAGGAGAAATGTTTCTATGTAATTGTCCGATTGGTCCTGTTATCTCACCTACACCTGCAAGACCGGCACATGCTCCACTAATCATAAAAACAATAATAATCATTGTTTTACCTTTGTACCCTGCATATTTCGCAGTTTTTAAACTTAAGCCTGAAACTTTTATTTGAAAACCTAAATAAGTTTTATACAATATAAGCCAGCTTAAGAATACAGTGATGAGAGTAATAAATATTCCAGAATGAATTCTTAAACCATCAAATAAAATTGGCATTCTTGCAGACTCACTAAATTGTCTTGTTTCTGGAAAATTAAAACCTTCGGGATTGCTCCAAGGACCAACCACTAAATAATCTAACAATAATTTTGCAACATAAACCAGCATTAAGCTGACCAAAATTTCATTAGTATTAAAAAAAGTTTTTAAAATTGCTGGAATGATTGCAAATATCATCCCACCAATTGCTCCAGATAATATAATTATTGGCAACACATAAAATCCATTGTGATTATAAAGTAATAAGGCAACTCCACCGCCGACTATTCCACCAAAAATAAGTTGACCTTCTGCACCAATATTCCAATTATTGCTTTTAAAACAAAAGGATAAACCAATAGCTATTAAACAAAGTGGTGTAGCTTTTACCAAAAGTTCACTTAATCCGTATAAATCTGAAATGGGGGTAATAAAAAAAAATTTTAAAGCCTCAATAGGATTAAACCCCAAAATATAAAAAATAATCCCACCGCCAAATAATGTGAGAAAAATGGCTAAAACCGGTGTCAATAAGTAAATTGATCGAGATACATCGTTACGCTTTTCAATTTTAATCAATTGAACCTCCGCCCATCAAAATTCCTAATTTTTCAGCAGTAACAGTATTTGCATTCATTATTTTAGATAGTTTACCTTTATAAATTACGCAAATACGGTCACTTAATTTTAATAGTTCATCGTTATCAGTAGAAATTAATATTGATGATTTTCCTTGTTCATTAATTTGAATTAATGTTTCATGAATGTAGTTGATCGCACCAACATCAAGACCCCATGTTGGGTTAAAACATACCAATAATTCAGGTGAAGTAATTAATTCTCTTCCAATAATCAATTTTTGAAGATTTCCGCCAGATAAAAATTGACTTTTTAATTCAACATTGTCTGTATTAACAGAAAAATTAGAAAGTATCTTCTTGGAGTGTTCTTTTATTTTATTTTCATTAATTAAACCTTTTTCAAAAAAGTTTGATGACTTAAAATTATTTAATGCAACATTTTCATATATCTTTAACTCAGGGACCGCAGCTTGAGAGATACGATCTTCAGGTGAAAAAGCCATAAGGTATTCTCTTCTTTCTCTAGGATTTAACTTCCCAATTTCTTTATTTCTAAACATTATAGAAGTACCTTCTGTAATTATTTCTCCACTCAGTATTTGAAATAATTCATTTTGTCCATTTCCTGAAATTCCAGCTATACCTAAACACTCTCCTTTTTTTAGAGAAAAGTTTAAATTATTTAAGTTTGTTTCATATGGATCGTCACTTTTAAAATTTAAATTTGAGATTTTTAAAATTTCCTCGTTATTTTTTAAATTATTAATTTTTTTTTTAATAGTATTTAAATTTTCACCTACCATCTTATTAGCTAAACTCTCAATTTTTTCATCAATCGTACTGCTAACTGAAACCACTTTACCTTTTCTCATTACGGCTACCTCATCACAAAGTGACAAAACTTCTTTTAATTTGTGAGTAATGTAAATAATTAAAATTCCATCTTTAGAAAATTGTTTTAAAGAAATAAATAAATCATCAGTTTCTTGTTCAGTTAAAACTGATGTAGGTTCATCCATAATCAATACTTTTGGATTTCTAATTAAACACCTTATAATTTCAACTTTTTGTTTTTGACCTGCTGATAAATTTAGAACTGGAATATCTAGATCAATTTTAAAATTGTACTTTTTTAATATATCGTTGACTAAAACTCTTAGATCTTCATCTTTTTTGTCACTATCGATACTTAAATTTTCAAATACTGATAAAGTCTCGAAGAGATTGAAATGTTGAAAAACCATTCCGATATTATTTTTTTTGGCATCTAGGGGAGAGTTAAGTTTAATGCTTTCATCATTTAAAAAAACTTCGCCTTCGTCAGGTTTTACTACTCCAGACAAGATTTTAACTAGTGTAGACTTGCCTGCCCCATTTTCACCCAATAATGCATATATTTTCCCACTTCCAAATTCTAATGATACTTTATCGTTTGCAATACATCCTGGATAAATTTTTGAAATTTCTGATACTTTAAGTTTCGTGTTCATTAGAATCGGTTTGATAGTAATAAAAATAAAGAATTAAGTAATATAAATACATTATATTTATCTAATTTTGATGGAAAACTTATTTTTTTTTCAACTTTTAAGTTAATCTTTTGTCACATTTCAGTATTATAAATAAATTATGAAAATTAGATTCGCTGTTACATTAATATCAATACTTTTTTTAACTGCAGGCTGTCAAACTATTCAGAATAAAACTGACGAGGTTGTAGAAAAGGAAAATAAAAAATATGGTTTATTTGTTGGTGAAGATGTTAATAAAATGAAGTTAGAATTAGGGGCTCCTGACGAAGATATTGTCAATGATACTGGCAATGAAGTTTTAATTTATAAAACAAAAAAATACGGTGTACCATGTGAACGAAGATTTGAAGTCAATGCTAATGGAACTATTATCGCTTTCAGTTCTAGTGGATGTTTTTAAACTTGTGGGGCGAACCCCACAAGCAAGGTAAAAATTATTTACTTAATATCAATAAGTCTTTTTTTCTTATGATCTGGTAAAATTCTTTCGCATGCAATAGTCAAAAGACCATCTTTAAGTTCAGCGTCGTTTACTTTCACATCATCTGCAATAGTAAAAGATCTTGCAAATTGTCTTTGTGAAATTCCTTTATGAATTATTTCACCATCTTGATTTTGATCTTCAGACTTATTAATCTGTTTTGTTCTCACAGTTAATATATTATCTTCAAACTCAACTTCGACATCTTTTTTATTAAAACCAGCTAATGCTACTTCAATTGAGTAGTTATCTTTACCAGTTTTTCTAATGTTGTATGGTGGATAGTTCGATTGCATTGTCATGCCACCATTACCAAGCATACTTTCAAATTGGTCAAACATATCGTCGAAACCAATAGAAAACGGTCTTAGTGTGTTAAAGATAGATAGGTCCTTACTTGTCATATTTACTCCTTTTTTTTAAGCAAGTTAATTTATGTAAGCCCCAATAAGGCGACTTACGTTAGTTATATGGTATTTAATTTTAAAATTTCAATGCTAAAAATGTTAATATTTTTTAGTAATTTTTAAAGCAAAGCTATAATCAATGGCTATTTCTTCAATCGCTCCATCTCTTCCAGATTTTCCTCCATGACCAGCATTCATTTCAGTTTTTAATAATAATAGATTATTATCTGTTTTATAGTCTCTTAATTTTGCAGTAAATTTTGCAGGTTCGTCAAATAGAACTCTATTATCACTTAGACTTGTAGTAATTAAAATATGAGGATAATCCATTTTTTTGATGTTGTTATACGGTGCATATGAATAAATATAATCAAAATGATCTTTATTATCTTTTGCATTTCCAAATTCATCAAACTCCCCAACTGTTAAAGGTAGTGAATGGTCAAGATTAGTTGTTAATGAGTCTACGAATGGAACAGCCATTATTACTCCTAAAAACAGTTCTGGCGCTTGATTTACAACTGCTCCCATAAGTAATCCACCTGCGGAACCACCCATTCCTATAATTTTATTTTTTGAAGTATATTTTTTTTCAATCAAATATTTTCCAACAGCTATATAATCTTCAAAGGTATTTTTTTTATTTAAAAGTTTTCCTTCTTTCCACCATTTCATGCCTCTTTCCATTCCACCTCTAATATGTGCTGTTACCCAGATTATATCTCTATTTATTAAACTTAATCGTGTAGAAGAAAATCCTGGAGACATTGAATTTCCATACGATCCATAACCGTAAAGTAAAAGATTTGCTGAACCGTCCAACAAAGTATCTTTGTGTCTAGCAATTGTTAGAGGAACCATTCTTCCGTCATGAGATGGGCACTCAAGACGCTCCACAATATAATTATCTGGGTTGTGTCCAGATGGAATTTCTTGTTCTTTGACAAGTTTCTTATCTTTTGAATTTAAATTATATAAAAAAGTTCTCCCTGGTGTTTTAGGTGAAGAATACGATAAATACACATTGTCTGTATTTTTATCTTTTTGAGTCAATGATATACTTGGAACAATTACTTTTTCGTCGCTAAAAGTAATCTCTTCCTCTCGATTTGTCTTTGGATCACGTAAAATTATTTTTGCAAGCGCATTAGATGTTTCAGATCGAATTATCCAATTATTTAAAAATACCAAACCTCCTATCAATACCTCATCTTTTGCATTAACAAATGGTTCCCATTTTTGTTCAACTAAGTTATTACATCTATCAATCTTAAAATCTTCAGCATTTTCATTAGTATGTTTATAAAAATAGTCATCCCAAGAATTAATCGAGTATATTATTCCCCTTTTTCTTGATTGAATTAATTTAGGATTTGGATTACTTTCGCCAACTCCAAAGTAATATTGTTCTGAAGTATTATGGTCAGAACTTGTTATTATGAAATATTTCTCATCTGAACTAAGGCCAATCCCAACAGTGAATGCTTCACTTTTTTCTTCAAAAATCAATAAATCATCTTTTGTTGCCGATCCAATTTCATGTCTATAAATAGTTCTAGGCCTGTGATGTTCGTCTAATTTAGAATAAAATATATATTTATCATCTAAACTAAATTCGATGCTACCACTCGTTTCCTCAATTTTTTCAGTGACTAAATTTCCAGATTTTATATTTCTTATATAAATTGTATAATATTCAGATCCTTTTAAATCTAAAGAATATCCAAGATACTCATCATTAAAACTAACCTCTAAGTCACCTAAACCAAAATATTCTGTTTTAAGTTTCTCCTTCTCTTTGTCGCCATTCCAAATTTCTTCAATTTGTTCCTCACCAATTTTTTTTCTTAGTTTTATCGAATAATTTCCTTTTGCTGTAGTTTTAGTCCAATACTCATAGTTTTTATCTTTGTAAGGGAGTGACTCATCATCCAGTTTGATTCTTGCTTTTATTTCATCAAAAAGTTTTTTTTGGATTTTTTTAGTATCTTTCATTTGGTCAGAAAAATATTCATTTTCATCTTCCAAATATTTTCTTACTTCAGGCAAAAGTTTTGAGCTATCCCTTAAAACCTCAAGAATATTTGGTTGATGAATCCAACTATAATCGTCTGTCCAAGACTTATTGTGACAAGATTTTATTTCAGGTTTCTTTTCAAGCTGTGGTAGTTTCATTTTGAACTAACTTTTATATGAATATTTTTTTTATAACACTGATTATTTTTGTCGTTGTGTATATTCTTCTAAATTGGTTTGCTAGAACTTCTGCTAAAAAAATTTCAAGATTTATACGAATATTAATAATTATTTCTGCGATAGTATTGGCTGTTATTATGGCTTATGCGGGAAGATATATATTTTCATTACCTTTTGTGCTTGCAATCTTACCGCTGATAAAAACAAAAGCTGGAATATCTTTATTTCAACTTCTGAGATTATGGGGACTTTTCAGAGTTTTAAGAAATTCAGGAAGATTTAATTTTAATAACTTTAACCAATCTGTAAACAAACAGACTATATCCTTAGATGAAGCATATAAGATATTAAATTTAAAATCTGACATAAAATACACCAAAGAACAAGTTATGAAATCTTATAAGTCTATTATGAAAAAAATTCATCCAGATGTAAGCCCTGAACTAACTAGACTAGCCTCGATAGTAAATGAGGCAAAAGATATTGTGATTAAAAATATTAGTTAATAATTAATTTAAATTTTGTAAAGATCTTCTCTGGATTAATTTTTTCTTTACCTCTTGAATTATGTGAAACAACATTCATACCATCTGGGATTATTGGATACATATTTGGACTATAACTACCATACAGTAATGGAGTATCAGACATCAAAACAATTGTAGGAATATTTAAAGCAGCAGAGAGGTGACTGAAACTTGAGTCGTTACATATTGCTATTTTACAATTCTTTATAATTGGCAAAATTTCTGAAATTGAATTATTATCCAAAGGAACACAGATTTCTTTATATGATAACAATATACTATTAAGTATTGATTGTTCTTCTTTATTTTTGCCTGTTGCTAAATAAAACATACAGTTATAATTTTTTATAGCTAAGTCTATAAATTTTTTAAATTTTTCTGCTGGTATTCTTTTCGTAGGACCAGAGCCACCAATTCCTAATAATATATTAATTTTACTTTTTGATATGGAGAAATTTTTTTCAGCCAGTCTAATTGAATTTTCACTAATTTTAATTTGAGGATTACTTTCTACTGCTAAATTAATTTTTTTTAATAATTTTTGGGCAGCCTCAATTATATGCTGTCCTTTCTTTTCAAATAATGGATATTGATATATGCTTTTAATGCCTGCAATTCTACAAATAAGTCTGTATCTTAATGATGAATTAAATATAAAAACTTTATCAAATTGTTTTTCTTTTATTTCGTTTTTAAGTTTAAAAAATCCAAAAAGACCATTATGCTGATTATTTTTTCTGTCTCTTTTTAAATAAATTATTTCTTTTATGTATTTTAAATTATCTATATATTCATTTGCTTTTGTACTTTCTTTTATTAAAAGGGTAACTGGTGATTTATATTTCTTTGAGATAGCTTCCACAAAAGGCAAGAAAATTACCATATCTCCAATTCCCATACGGTTTTGTATAACAAGTATATTCATATGTTTTTATAACCTTTACTAATTTGATTTTTTATATAAATTTTAGTTATGGAACAAATTAAAGGTGTATATGCTGCTTGTTTATCAGTTTTAGATAAAAATTTAGCATTAGACATTAAAAATACCATTAAACACGCTGAAAATGTCATTGATTTAGGATGTCACGGTGTTGTTTTTTTTGGGAGTACCGGACAGTCCCAACTAATATCCTTAAGTGAAAAAATTCAATTAATAAATGAACTACCTAAGAGCAAACATAAAAGTAAATTTATAATCGGAACTGGTCTAAATTCTTTAATTGATACAATAAATTTAATGAAAATTTCTAAATCTATGGGTTTTAATAATTTTTTAATAATGCCACCAGCTTATTATAAGTATGGAGACGAAGATGTGATCAATTTCTATTCTAGAATTATAAAAGAGATTAATGATTGTAAAATTATTTTATATAATTTTGAAAAACTTTGTGGATATAGATTTAGCGTTCAATGTGTGGAAAATTTGGTTCAAAAATTTCCTGATCAAATTATTGGTGTGAAGGATAGCAGTTATAATTTATTTGAAACTTTGAAAATTAAAAATTTTTCAATTTTCCCAGGATCTGAGTCAAAATTGTTAAAAGGATTAGAATTAGGATGTCATGGTGTAATTACTGCAACAACAAATGTTACTGGTCACTTAGCAAGGAAAATATATGATAATTTTCACAGTAATAAAGAGTTATCATTAAATCAAAACTTGTGTGATGTTAGAATGTCTTTTGATAAATACAATTTAATTTCAAGTCTCCATACTTTAATGGCAGAAAAAAATTCAATTTATGAAAATCTTTTGCCTCCATTAAAATTATTAGATGAAGTAGAAAAAAAAGATTTATTATTAAATCTACAAAAACTTAATTTTAATATGGAGATATTAAAAGCAGCATAAAATGAGTTTGGTAAGTTTTTTAAATAATTTATTTACACATGATGGCTTCGAACTTTTAGTCTCAAATTCTAAAAAGTATGTTATTGGAAAACCAATAAAAGAAAAGCCAATTGTAATAAAACTACTCGATCAAAAATTAATGCAAAAGTTGCTCATAAACCCTGATTTGTATTTTGGGGAAGCTTATATGGATGGGTCTTTAGTAATAGAAAATGGCACACTAACTGAGTTCCTTGATTTAGCTTTTAAAAATATTGGTAGAGGAAATATAAATGTTTACGGAGCAGTTCTTAAAAAAATAAGAGGCACATTTGGATATATTACAAATTTAAATAAAATTGTTAAGTCAAAAGAAAATGTTGCACATCATTATGATATATCTGAAAAACTTTATGATTTATTTTTAGATGAAAATAGACAATATTCTTGTGCATACTTTAAAAATGATGATGATACGCTTGAACAAGCACAGAATAATAAAATACATCATATTATAAAAAAATTAAATATTCAGCCCAATCAAAAAGTTTTAGATATTGGTTCAGGGTGGGGAACATTAGCACTAGCAATAGCAAAAGAGACAAATGCTAATGTTACAGGCATTACATTGTCAGAAAACCAATTCGAATACAGTAAGAATAAAGCTAAAGAAATGAATCTATCTAATCAGGTAGAATTTAAACTTATTGATTACAGACAATTAAATGAGAAGTTTGATAGAGTCGTTAGTGTTGGAATGTTTGAGCACGTCGGAAGAAATTTTTATAAAACCTATTTTAATACAGTCTTTAAGCTTTTGAATGAAAAAGGAATAGCTCTAATTCATACTATCGGTTCTTCTATGCCTCCAAGAGATCCACAACCATGGATACAAAAGTATATTTTTCCTGGTGGTTATACACCCAGCTTAAGTGAGGTTGCAAAACCTATTGAAAAATCTGGTCTAATTGTTTCTGACATAGAGGTCTTGAGGATGCACTATGCCCATACACTCCGGAACTGGAAGGAAAGGTTTTTATCAAAAAAAGATACTGTTTTAAACATGTTTGACGAAAAATTTTTTAGAATGTGGGAATTTTACTTAGCTAGTTGTGAAATGGCTTTTAAATGGGGAGATCAGGTTGTATTTCAGTTGCAATTATCAAAAGATAATATTTCTGTTCCTAATACTCGGGACTATATTTATTAAAATATTACTGATAAATAATTAACAGTAATAATGAAAAAAAATAAAAAAAAAAAATTAAAAAATACCAAAAAAAAAAGAAAAATTCCTTTAAAGACTATAAAAAAAACAAAAAAGAAAAAGAAGGTAAAAAATTCAAAAAAAAAGAAGACTCAAAAAAAAAAGCCTATTTTAAAAAAAAAAATAAAGAATAATCTAATAACTAAATCAGTAAGAGTAGAAGAAAAGTTAAAATCAAAATTAAAATTTAAAGTAAAATTTGATATCTTTGCTATTGATCGAGGTATCTCGAAGCTGTTTCAATCTATAGATGGAAAAATAAATGAATTCAAGATTCAGAGAAAGGATGAAAAAAGAAGACTTAAATTAATAGAAATTGAGAAAAAAGATAAAGAAAAAGAAAAAATTAATAAACAGAAAGTTCTGCAAGAAGAAAAACAATTTAAACTTAAGCAACAAGAATTAAAAGATGAGGAAAGAATAGAAAAATTAAGAGCTAAAGATTTAAAATTATTTTTAAGAAAAGAACAAGCTTTATTAAGAAAAGAACAAGCAGAAAGACAAAAGAAATTTTTACAAGAGTTACGAATACAAAAACAGATCGAAAGATTTAGAATAAGAGAGGTAAAAGAACTCGAAAAGCTAGAGAAGATGTCTCTAAAAGAAAAGAGAGAAGACTATGGAGAATTACAACAGAGAATAGAAAATTTAAAAAATAAATATAGATTAATAAGAGATCAAAAAATTAGAGAAAGAGTTGAGGCTCTTGGAGTAAAAACTGAAGAAGCTGACGATAGATCAGCCCTACTTCAAAAAGAAAGAGAATATAACTTAGCAAGACAAAAAATTGAGTTTGCTTTAGAAAGTTTTTATAGGAGTGCTAACAGCTTAGTTTTTCAGTTAAACAAAAGATATATTACAAGGCAAATGTCTATATTCAGATGTATAGACAAAAGATTTGAAACTGGTGAGATATTCATAAAATGGGACGAGTCTTCAGACGAAGAATGGTTAATATTGATATACATAAAGGATAATTCGCCAGATAAAGGAATAATAATAGAAGATAAGACAAATGATGAAAAAAATTTGTCTCATGAGTTCAAACCTAATGAAATATTCAAAGCTTCAGATTTGATGGTGGACTCGCTTACTCAATTAATTTCAAAAAAAAGGCAAAAATTAAAGCAAAATTAACCTTTTATTCATTAACGTAAACAGAAACTCCTCTTGAATTAATATCTACATCAAATTTTTTGTGTAGAGGTGGAAAAGCTCTTTGCGAACAATCAAGTCTATCGCATGTTCTACATGATACACCTATAGGCAACTCTGATTTTTTATCAGTTAAATCTAAATTTTCTGTATAGACAAATTCTTTTGCATATTTCGCCTCACATCCTAGACCAATAGATAACATACTTTTCTTCTGCCCGTATCTTCCAACGCCTTTTTCAACTGTCTTTGCTATACAAACATACTTTTCTCCATTAGTCATTTTACTAACCGCTGCTTGAATTACTCCAGGTCTTGAAAAAGCTGAATAAACATTCCATCTCGGGCAAGCACCACCATACCTTGGAATTTCAATACCTGATAATGAGAATCTTTTTGAGATGTTTCCAGCAACATCAACTCTTAAAAAATGAAAAGGTATTCCAGGTAGTTTAGGATCTTGTAAACAAGTTACTCTATGTGCAACTTGTTCAAACGAAGTTGCAAATGTATTTTGTAAAAGTTCAAGGTCATATTTTAATTCTTTACACTCTTTATGAAAAAGAGAGTAGGGCATTAATATTGCTGCTCCACAATAATTTAAAAGGGCAACCCTTGTTAACTTTTTAGACTCATTCGTTGGGAAATTAAATGTTGATAGGTATTCATCAATTTCTTTCGATGCTCCTTCTTGTGAAATTTGTGCAGCAGCAAAAAGTTTTTTAGTTTCAAGTGATAGATAATCAGATAATAATAATTCTTTTTCTTTAACTTTGTATATTTTAGAAAATGGTTTACCTTCTTTAGGAATTACATCTTTTACTGTTATACCATACTCAGTTTTTAGAAAATCGCAAAGAGCTATATATCTTGTTCTATTATTTTGTTTTACTTTATCAAAAATATTATTTGCAAATTCCTCCAATTTTGGAAAAAAGTTTTTATTCTCTTGTAAAAAGTCTGAAATTACTTCTCCAGGGAAAGCATTTTTTCTTCCATCAATTATTTTACCTGAAATATTTTCTAGTTTATTAAAAATTTCATGATCTTTTTGTTTAAAGTTGTCCCCTAGCTTAATTAAAGCTTTAGCAATTTTTGGATTAGTATTGACCAAATCTTTTACTTCTGGTCCCAAGATATCTAGATCTTCAAAAAGTTCATCACCCAACAACTCGGATATATTGTTCTCTAGATTAATGTCCGTCTTACTTGTTAAATCTGAAAGTTCAATTTTAAGTTTATCACAAACCCTTAATAGTAAATCACCATCAATTTTCCTTTTTCCACTTTCGATTAGATTTAAATAACTTGGAGAGATAGACATTTCCTCTGCTAGTTTGTTAGCTTGTATACCTAACTGCCTTCTAAAAGCTTTAATTTTTGGACCAATCTTTGTATCAATTTGACTCATTTTACTATTTGTAAATTTTGTAAATTTAAATTTACACAAAATTATTCGATTTTACAAGCAAAATACATTTAATTGTAGATTTTGTAAATATTGTAAATTATAACTTTTACATGGAAAAAAACAAAATTAATAACATCGAAAATAACTATCAGATTACTAATTTAGAAGAGCATTCTGAGCACAAGTCAAAAGGTATTTACATCAGAGACGATCATTGCGATTGGGGATCTAGCGGAATGAACGAATTTACTGAAGAATATAGCTCAAAATAGTCATTAGTCATATCTGGTCATTTATTCAAAAGAGAGGGGTTTAAGTGTCAGCTGAAAACATTTCATACGATTTACAAAGATTCGCAGGTATTAAAAGAGATTATACTCCTGAAGAAGTTGAAAGATTAAGAGGATCAATCAAAATTGAGTATTCTATGTGTAAAATGCAGTCCCAAAAGCTTTGGAAACTGCTTAATACAGAAGCCTATGTTAATACACTTGGATCACTTTCAGGAAATCACGCAGTACAGCATGCAAAAGCTGGTTTAAAAGCAATTTATTTAAGTGGTTGGCAAGTTGCAGCTGATGCTAACAGTGCTGGAGAAATGTATCCTGATCAATCTTTATATCCATATGATAGTGCACCAAAATTAGTTGAGACAATGAATAATTCGCTAGTTAGAGCAGATCAAATTCAACATATGGAAATGATAGATGGTGACATGGATAAAAGTAAGAGAACTGATTACATGTTGCCAATTATAGCTGATGGTGAAGCAGGATTTGGTGGACCACTAAATGTATTTGAATTAACCAAAAAATTTATTAGAGCAGGTGCTGCTGGGGTTCATTTTGAAGACCAATTAGCTAGTGAGAAAAAATGTGGTCATATGGGTGGAAAAGTTTTAGTTCCAACCGGAACAATGGTTAGAAATTTAAAGGCTGCTAGACTAGCTGCCGATATTGCAGATGTGCCATTAATAATTTTAGCAAGAACTGATGCAAATGCTGCAAAGTTAATCACTAATGATTTTGATGAAAATGATAAACGGTTTTTAACCGGCAAAAGATCAACTGAGGGTTTCTTTTATGTTAAAGACGGAATTGAGCAGGCAATTTCTAGAGGTCTTGCCTATGCACCATATGCAGATTTAATTTGGTGTGAAACTGCTACTCCAAATTTAGAGGAAGCAAAGAAATTTGCTGATGCTATACATGAAAAATTTCCTGGTAAAATGTTAGCTTATAATTGTTCACCATCATTTAATTGGAAGAAACATTTATCTGATGAGGAGATTGGATCATTTCAAAGAAAGATTGGAGAAATGGGATATAAATTTCAGTTTATAACATTAGCTGGTTTCCACACTCAAAACATTGCAATATTTGAATTAGCAGAAAAATATAAATCAGAAGGCATGACAGCTTACTCAAAAATTCAACAGCATGAATTTGCTAGAGAAAAAGATGGATACACAAGTGTAAAACATCAAAGAGAAGTAGGCACATCATATTTTGATGCAGTTTCAAATACAATAAGCTCAGGTAAAAGCTCAACTACAGCAATGGAAGGCTCAACTGAGTCAGAACAGTTTTAGATGATAGATTAATGTTTACTAGTGGTCTTCTTTTAATAGTAAGCTATCTTTTATTTAGATATTCAGTTCAATGGATTCAATATTATAATCAAACTGATCCTAGAATGCCCAACTCCATATGGCGTTATACTTGTGATTATAAAGTTATCGGTGTAAGAGATATCTGCGACCTAGATGATAAGCCATTTGTAAGACAAAGACGTAAAAGAGATAAAATTGTTACAATAATGTATTTTATTGTGGTCCTTGCTTTTGTTTTTTCTATGTATTTTATGGCGAGTTTATTAGGACTAATTCTTTAATTTTTGAACCTGATCCCATGCTGAATTGACAGCTCTCATTTTCACTTTGCTCTTATCTATTACTTCTTGAGGAACACCTTTACTTAATAAAAGGTCTGGATGATGCTCTTTGCTAAGTTTAATATAACGTTTTCTTATTTCTTCGAGTGAATCATCAGGCTTACTCTCTAAAACAATATAAGGGTTCAGTTTATCTGATGACTTTCTGCTTTCTTTAATTCCATTAATTTGAGTCTGATTTAATCCAAAAATTCTTGCTATATCTTCTATCATTGTTAATTCATTGTCACTTATTTGTCCGTCAGCTTCAGCAATATAAAAAAGAGTATTAATTACCTCCTCTAATACATTCATATTTCCTCTATAAACTTCTGCAATTTGTTTAGCATATGGTTCATACCCGGTACTTTCCTCTTTAGCTTTATTGAAAATTTTACCAACCTGATCTAACTCACTTTCAGGTATTTTTAGTTTATCTTTAACCGCAATTAATTCTTCACGACTAACTTGTCCATCTGCTTTACTTAGTTTTGCTGATAAAACAATTAAAGAGAGTGCAAATATTTGTTGAGGCTGTGCAAAAGATCTAAATCCACCACTTGATCTGGCTCTTGACATTTTTCCACCGATTAAGGATCCTAGAAGCATACCGAAAGGTCCACCAATTGAAAAACCTAGCATTCCACCAATTATGCTTCCCCATATTGCCATTACTCAAAACTCCTTAATCTATATTCCCAGTTACCCATTTTATTATAAGTTACTTTTAATATTAAATTATTTTCTGGATTATACCAAACATCAAATTCAAATTTTTTCTCATCAGAAAGACTTTCATCATTTGATTTAATATTAAAGTGTTTAGTTGAATATTCTTTACCATTAATATCAATGCGTTCATCCCCTATTAAACTTACAGTCTGTTTTTTTATACTCCCTGATAAAGGACTGATTTGTTTACTAGCTTTTAAAATTTTGTGGTTCCACCAATTCCCAATTGTACAATCTAAACTGGCTTCACCCTTGTACGATGATCCATCTATAACGAATTTATTTATAGATTTATCATAATTTAAATTTACATATTTCTCTTTATCATTTTGAAAAGTATTAGATTTAAAAAAAACTAATTTATCTTCTTTGTACTTTTCTATTGTCTCACTTAATATCGAAAAAACTGTTATGCCAAATAACTCTACTTTAAATTTAGTATAGTTTTTTACGACAAATAAATCTTCATCAAATTCAAAGAAGTAATTGGTGCTACCAATAACTTCATTATTTCTTAGAACATCCATCTCAATTTTTTTAAGACCTTCATAATGACTGCTATGTGCCATCACTTTAGAAGCAAACATGATAATTATTGATACGATAATAAAATGTCTCATTTTCATAGATTTTAGTTAAAGAAAGTATAAATAATAGCGAAATATATGTTCCTTACTATCAAAAATATTCCTAAAGTCTCATGGAGTTCTCACGAAACTTTTAATTTAAAGCCAAAATTATCTACCTTATTCTTTCTTTGTTTTGGTCTAATATTATTTGGTTTTGGTGAAGCCTTAGTCGTTATTTCATTTATTGGTAATTCTCCATGGACTGTGATGGCACAAGGAATTTCAATCAATTCAGGATTATCCATTGGGATTGTCACTTTTATAGTAAGTGTTGTCGTTTTATGTTCATGGTTTTTCTTAAAACAAAAACCTGGTCTTGGTACCATATTCAATATCGTAATTATTGCAGCAATGTTAGATATAACAATTTCATTAATATCAACCCCTGAAACTTACATTATGAAATTATTAATGGCTGCAGTAGGCGTTATGTTAGTTGGAGTGGGAAGTGGTATTTATTTAATAGCTAATCTAGGTCCAGGGCCTAGGGATGGTTTAATGACTGGTTTACAAAAAAAAACTAATCTACCGATTGCTGTTGTGAGAGCCATTATAGAAATTTCTGTAGCTTCAGTTGGTTGGTATTTAGGAGGAACAATCGGAATTGGAACTCTAATGTTTGCTTTTGGAATTGGTCCTTGTATTGCTTTAAGTTTATATATTATCGATAGAATAATGAACTAGGTAGCAGTATTTTGTTTTTCACTTCTTTTTCTTTCGTGAGGGTCCAGAATTGCTTTTCTGAGTCTGCAAGATTTAGGTGTGATTTCTAATGCTTCATCTGTGTTAAGCATACTTAATTGTTCTGCAATCGTCATTTGTCTTACGGGTGTAAGAACAATATTTTCATCAGTGCCTTGTGTTCTCATATTCGTAAGTTTTTTCCCTTTCATAACATTAATTATCATATCGCCTGGTTTAGGAGCTAAGCCAACAATCATTCCTGTATAAACTGGATCATTATGTGTAACAAACATTTCTCCTCTAGCTTGCAAATTAAAAATTGAAAATGCAACAGCCTTACCTTGATCCATAGAAATTAAAGCACCATTTCTTCTTCCTTCCATGTCTCCCTCGAAATCTCCATAAGAGTGAAAAATTCTATTGATAACACCAGTCCCTTTGGTTAATGTTAAAAATCTGCTTGTGTATCCCATTAAACCTCTTGTTGGTGCTTGAAAAATAAGTCTTTTTTTATTTTTTCCAGTATCTTTTAGTTCAATTAATTTACCTTTTCTTCTATTCATAGAATCTATAATTCTTGACGAGTATTCTTCATCCAAATCCATAGTTACTTCTTCAATAGGTTCTAACTTTTTTGAATTTGCATCAGTTTTAAATAAAACTTTAGGAGGACTTACAGTCATTTCAAAGCCTTCTCTTCTCATTTGTGTTAATAAAATTTCAAGCATTAACTCACCTCTTCCACTTATCTCAAATGCATCTTTGTTTGCGTTTTCTGAGAAAGAAATTCCAACATTGTTTTGAGCTTCTAAAATTAGACGATCTCTAATTTGAGTACTTGTTAATTTTTTACCCTCAGTTCCTGCTAATGGTGAGCTATTCACGGTTATTTTTATTGACATTGTTGGTGGATCGATAGGTGTTGCCTCAATAGGTTCATTTACCTCTAAATCACAAATAGTATCTGCTACATTTGCATTTTCTAATCCAGCTATAACTACAATATCTCCAGCCTCTCCAATTTCAATAGGGACTTTTTTTGTGCCCTCATATCTAAAAATTTTTGTAAGCCTGCCTTCATCAACTTTTTCACCTTTTAAATTGATTGCCTTAATTTGTTGATTTGCTTTTGCTGTTCCTTGTGAAATTCTTCCTACTAAACTTCTACCTAAAAAGTTGTCAGCATAAAGTAGTGTTGATAGCATCGCAAATGGTTTTGATCTATCAAATTCTGAGGGCTTTACGTGATCTAAAACTAAATCTAATAGTGGGTTAAGATTTTCTCTTGGTCCAACAATATCTTTAGAAGCCCAACCAGATCTTCCACTTGCATACAAAACAGGAAAATCTAATTGTTCCTCATTCGCGTCTAAACTAACAAATAAATCAAATGTCTCATTCAAAACTTCATCAGCTCTTTGATCGCTTTTGTCTAATTTATTTATAACAACAATTGGTTTTAATCCTTGTTTTAATGCTTTACTCAATACAAATTTTGTTTGAGGCATCACGCCTTCAGCGGAGTCTACTAAAAGTAATGCACCATCTGCCAAACTCAAAACTCTTTCAACCTCTGCTGCAAAATCTCTATGGCCAGGAGTATCAATAATATTTATTCTATTATCTTTCCAATTAATCGAAGTAGGCTTAGCAAGAATTGTAATTCCTCTTTCTTTTTCTAGCTCTCCAGAATCCATTAATCTTTCATCAACTACTTCGTTGTCTCTAAAAGAACCACTCTGTTTCATCAAATTATCAATCAGTGTTGTTTTTCCATGATCAACGTGAGCAATGATAGTGATATTTCGAATATTATTATTCATGGTTGAGGTTCTTATACATTTATACTTTTAATTGAAAGCAAAAAAAAAGGGCAGAGTAATCTGCCCTTTTAAATTTTAAAGTTAGACTTTTTTGATTACATGCCCATACCGCCCATGCCACCCATGCCACCCATTCCACCTGGAGGCATTCCTCCAGCAGCGGCATCCTTCTCTTCTGGTTTATCAGCAACCATAGCTTCTGTTGTTACTAATAATCCAGAAATTGAAGCTGCGTCTTGTAAAGCTGTTCTTACAACTTTGACAGGGTCAATAATTCCTTCTTTAAACATATCTACGTATTGTTCTGTTTGAGCGTCATAACCTTGAGATGATTTATTAGCCTCTAAAAGTTTTCCAACTATAACTGAACCGTCGACACCAGCATTTGTTGTTATTTGTCTTATGGGAGCTTCTAAAGCACTTTTAACAATTTCAACGCCTGCTTTTTGATCTGAACCTTTAACTTTAAGTTTATCTAGATCTTGTGAAGCATAAAGAAGTGCACATCCACCACCTACAACTATTCCTTCTTCAACAGCTGCTCTTGTTGCATTTAAGGCATCTTCAACTCTGTCTTTTTTCTCTTTAACTTCTACTTCAGTTGCGCCGCCGACTTTGATAACTGCAACACCTCCAGCTAATTTGGCAAGTCTTTCTTGAAGTTTTTCTCTATCATAATCAGATGAAGTTTCTTCAACTTGTTGTTTAATTTGATCACATCTTGCTTCGATGTCTGATTTTTTTCCAGTACCACTTACAATAGTGCTATTTTCTTTATCAACTTTTACTCTTTTGGCTGAACCTAGATCAGTAATTTTAACATTTTCTAATTTTATCCCAAGATCTTCAGAGATAACTTGTCCACCTGTTAAAATTGCAATGTCCTCAAGCATAGCTTTTCTTCTATCACCGAAACCAGGAGCTTTAACTGCTACAACTTTAAGTCCACCTCTCAATTTATTTACAACTAAAGTTGCCAATGCTTCACCTTCTACATCTTCTGAAATTATCATTAAAGGTCTTCCTGCCTGAACTACAGCTTCAAGTAGAGGAACCATTGGTTGAAGATTAGTTAATTTTTTTTCATGTAAAAGAATTAATGGATTTTCAAGTTCCGTTGTCATTTTTTCAGCATTTGTAACAAAGTATGGTGATAAATATCCTCTATCAAATTGCATTCCTTCAACAACATCAAGTTCTGTCTCAATACTTTTTGCTTCTTCAACAGTTATAACACCTTCGTTACCAACTTTCTGCATAGCTTTTGCAATCATGTTTCCTATTTCTTTATCTCCATTAGAAGAAATAGTTCCAACCTGAGCAATTTCATCACTATCTTTTACTTTTTTAGCTGATGATATAAGATTATTTCTCACATGCTCTACAGCAGCATCAATTCCTCTTTTAACGTCCATTGGGTTCATGCCAGCTGTAACATACTTACAACCTTCTTTTACAATAGCTTGTGCTAAAATAGTTGCAGTTGTAGTTCCGTCACCTGCCTCATCATTTGTTTTACTTGCGACTTCCTTAACCATTTGAGCACCCATATTTTCAAATTTATCATCTAGATCAATTTCCTTTGCAACTGAAACACCATCTTTTGTTGTTCTTGGTGCACCATATGCTTTGTCTATAACGACATTCCTACCTTTTGGACCAAGAGTAACCTTGACTGTGTTTGCAAGGATGTCTACTCCCTTTAGCATTGCTGATCTAGCATCTGAATCGAATTTTACTATTTTTGCCATTATTAAACTCTCCTTTTTTAATTTTATTTAGAAGTAGAGATACCCATAATATCCGACTCTTTCATTATGCTGTATTCTTTACCATCAATTTTAACTTCTGTTCCTGACCATTTTCCAAAAAGAACTTTGTCACCAACTTTAACATCCATTGGTATAATTTTTCCATCCTCAGTTTTTGATCCACCACCCACAGCAACTACTTTACCTTCTTGTGGTTTCTCTTGCGCGGAATCAGGGATGATAATTCCACCAGCAGTTTTTTCACTACTATCTAAAACTTCGATTAATACTCTATCGTGTAACGGTTTAAACTTCATAATTACTCCTTTAAATTAAGGTTCATATAGATGCATGTGACTATTATTTCAAGATCTGCACTGAAATATATCGATGAGAAAATTCAAGAATTTATTAGATTTTTAAGCTATATCTGGATAATGAGTAAAAATTTAGAAGAATCAGGCTTAAAATCGATAGTAAGTAAATATGACTTATTTTTCATAGATATCTGGGGAGTAGTACACAACGGAATAAAGCTACATGGAAATGCTGTTAAAGTTTTAGAAGAATTATCCAATAATAAAAAAAAATTCATATTATTGACAAATGCTCCTAGACCCAACCTTACTGTAATTAATACTCTAAAAAAAATGGGGTTAAGTAATTTTTTTGATACAGTTTTTACATCTGGAGAAGCAGCAAGAAGGTATCTTTTAGAAAATTTCAATAATAAAAAATTTTTTCACTTAGGACCACCAAGAGACTTTGATTTATTTAAAACTTTTGAAAATAATAAAGTGCTTAATATAGAGGACTCTGATTATTTATTATGTTCAGGTCTTTTTGAAGAGCACGAAGATGACTTAGATTATTACAAAACCTTTTTATCAAAGCATATTTCTAAAAAAATGATATGCACTAACCCTGATTTAATAGTTGATCGAGGTGATAGAAGAGAATATTGCGCAGGCTCTATTGCAAAATCATTTGAAGAAATTGATGGCAAGGTTATTTATTTTGGAAAACCATATCCACCTGTTTATGAAATCGCGGCAGATGTAAATAACAAAAAAATATTATGTATTGGTGATAATTTAAATACAGATATAAAGGGTGCAAACATACAAAATTTTGATTCATTGCTTATTACAGGTGGTATACATAGACAAGAAATTTTAAAATTATCAATTGAAAATGTACTTAAAAATTACGAAGCAAAAATTGACTATTTTCAGAAAGAGTTAAAATGGTGAAAATGTTAAAGATTTTTGAAAATTTTAATATTCCTAATAAATTTAAAAAATCAATTATCTTAATTGGTAACTTTGACGGCTTACATTCAGGGCATCAAAAATTATTTGAGTTAGCTAAAAAATATAAAACAAAGTATAAATCTAAATTAGGCGTAGTCACATTTGATCCTATTCCAAAAATGTTTTTTAATACAAAGATTAAAAACTATAGAATATCAAATTTTAATCAAAAAGTTATTTATTTAAAAAAATTTGGTGTTGATTTTGTAATTAATAAAAAATTTGACAAAAATTTTTCCAAAATTGCCTACTATAAATTCATAAAAGATATTTTATCCAAAAAACTTAGATCAAAGTTCATATTTGTCAGCAATAACTTTAGATTTGGCCATAAAAGAGAAGGAGATGTAGCACAGCTTAAAAAATATGAGAATGATTTTGGTTATAATTTAATAAATCCAACACCTTTGATGAAAAATAAAAAAATAATTTCATCAACAATGATTAGAAAGCTGCTTGAAGAGGGAAAGCTATCTAAAGCAAATACTTTTTTAAAAAGAAACTGGGAAATTGAGGGAAAAGTTCAAAGAGGTAGAATGATGGGTCAAAAAATTGGATTTCCAACCTGTAACATAGATATTGATAATTATGTTATAGCAAAACCTGGCGTTTATGCTGTAAAAATAAGAATAAATGATAGAAGAAAATTTTTTAAAGGAATTGCTAATTTAGGTTATAGACCCACATTTAATCAAAAAAAAATACTTTTAGAGGTAAATATTTTTAATTTTTCAGGAAATCTTTATAATAAAAAATTATCTGTAGAATTTTTAAAATTTATAAGAGGAGAAAAAAAATTCAAAGGTATCAGTGAGTTAAAAAATCAAATAAAAAAAGATATTTTAAAAGCTAAAAAAACACAATGAGCAAGGAACATTTAAACTTACCTAAAACTGCTTTTTCTATGAAAGCAAATTTACCAAATAAAGAACCAGAGTATTTGAAATTCTGGGATAAGATTAATCTATATGAAAAATTAAGATCCCAAAGTAAAGGCAAAGAAAAATTTGTCTTACACGATGGACCTCCATATGCCAACGGAAATATTCATATGGGTACTGCATTAAATAAAATTTTAAAAGATATAATAACTAAATTTCATCAAATGGATGGTAAAGACTCGGTTTATGTACCAGGATGGGATTGTCATGGATTACCAATCGAATGGAAAATTGAAGAACAATACAAAAAAAATAAAAAAAATAAAAATGATGTACCTATTATTGAGTTTAGAAAAGAATGTAGAGATTTTGCAAGTAAATGGATTAATATTCATAAAGATCAATTTAAAAGATTAGGAGTAATTGGAGATTGGGAAAACTATTACTCTACTATGAGTTTCGATGCAGAAGCTCAAATTGTAAGAGAACTTGGAAAATTTTTAAAAGAGGGTAGTTTGTACAAGGGTTACAAACCTGTTTTATGGTCAACAGTTGAAAAAACAGCTTTGGCAGATGCAGAAGTTGAATATCAAGATCATGTATCTGATACAATTTATGCAGCCTTCCCAGTTAAAAAATCCAATATTAATGAATTAATTGGTTCAAATGTTGTTATTTGGACAACAACTCCATGGACAATACCAGCTAACAAAGCATTAGCTTATAACCAAAGTTTGGATTACGTTTTATGTGAAATCGATAACAAAGATATAATACAAAACGATAAAATAGTTATTGCAAAAGAACTTTTGCCCTCTGTTGTAAAAGACACTCAATACAATATTAAAATATTAAAAGAATTTAAAGGAAAAGAATTTGATGGAACTATTTGTAGTCATCCATTTCATAAAATTGGCTATGACTATGATGTTCCAATGCTCGAGGCAAGATTTGTAACAACTGAACAAGGAACTGGAGTTGTTCATTGTGCACCAAGTCATGGACCTGATGATTTTAATCTATGTATCAATAATGGAATAAAAGCAATTGAAACAGTTGATGATGATGGAAGGTACACGAAACACATACCTATTTTTGAAGGAACTCATATTTTTAAAGCAAATGATATTGTTATTGAAAAGCTTAGAGAACTTAAAAGTCTTTTAAATAATGGAAAACTAACCCATTCTTACCCACATTCTTGGAGGTCTAAAGCTCCTTTAGTTCATAGAGCAACACCTCAATGGTTTATTTCAATGGAAAGTCACAAATTAAGAGATAAAGCACTGAAAGCAATAAATGATACCACTTTCTATCCTATTAAAGGGAAAGAAAGAATTAAAGCTATGATAGAGACTAGACCAGATTGGTGTGTCTCTAGGCAGCGAGTGTGGGGAGTTCCTCTTCCAATATTTATTTCAAAAAAAAATGGAGAAATTCTTGTTGATGAAGAAGTTTTTGAGAATATTGCAAAAATTTATGAAAAGGAAGGCTCAGACTGTTGGTTTGAAGATAATTTTCAGAGACTGCTTGGAGATAAATATAAAGCAGAAGATTTTGATAAGACTAGTGATATTGTAGAAGTATGGTTTGATAGTGGATCAACTCATTCTTTTGTTTTAGAAAAGAGAGAAGATTTAAAATGGCCCGCATCAATGTATCTAGAGGGTTCAGATCAACATAGAGGATGGTTTCACTCTTCACTGTTAGAGTCATGTGGAACAAGAGGTAGAGCACCATTTGAAAGCATTTTATCCCATGGGTTTGTTGTTGATGGAAAAGGGCTAAAAATGTCTAAATCGACTGGAAATGTAATAGCTCCAGAAGATATTTTAAAAAAATATGGTGCTGATATACTTAGAATTTGGGTTGCCTCATCAAATTATGCTGAAGACTTAAGAATAGATTATTCAATTCTAGACCAACACTCAGAATCTTACAGAAAAATTAGAAATACTTTCAGATATCTTTTAGGAAATATTCAAGACGAATATACAAAAGTAGATTTTGATAAAATTGATTTAAATAATATTCCTGAATTAGAAAAGTATATGCTGCATAGATTGTATGTGATCGGTGAAAGTTTTAATGAATACTTTAAGTCCTATAATTTCCATAATTTATACAAGGAATTATTAAATTTTTGTACAGTAGAACTCTCAGCATTTTATTTTGATATTAGAAAAGATCTTCTTTATTGTGATCCAAAAGACTCCAAGAAGCGTTCCGATTGTATTTTGATACTAAAAGTAATTTTAGAATGTTTATTAAAATGGTTTGCGCCAATCTTATCATTTACCACTGAGGAAATTTATCATTTAATTCATAAGGAAGATAATAATGGAAGTATTCATTTACAAAAATTTGTTAAAATTCCAAATCAATGGAAAAATGAAGAATTAAATAGTAAATGGGATAAACTTAAATTAATCAGAGACGAAGCAAATATTAGTATTGAAAGTAAAAGGGCTGATAAAATTATTGGCTCAAGTTTAGAGGCAAATATTGAAATTAAAATTAAAGATAAAGACACATATAATTTGGCTGAGAAGCATGATTTCTCTGAAATTTGTATTACATCCTCTGCCTCAGTATCAAATGATAGTAATTTAGAAAAAGAAATTGAGATCACTAGTTCAAAAGCCGTTGGTAATAAGTGCCCAGTTTGTTGGAAAATAAGAGAAAATATTTGTGAAAGAGATGGTAACTGTCATCTTTCATGAAAAGTGAAAATATAAAAAAGATAGTAATAAGTATTTTAATTTTATTATCCATTTTCTTTTTAGACAGAATATCAAAAATACTTATTCTAAATATATTAGAGGAAACCGGACGAGTAGATATTTATATAAACTCATTTTTAAATTTTTATTTGGTTTGGAATAAAGGAATAGGTTTTGGTTTATTATCCTCCGACCAGGATCTTTTTTACAATGTAGTTACTACTTTAATTATTCTAATTAATTTTGTTATAATTTATCTATTATTTAAGGAAAAAGGACTAAAGTATTATTTTTTAATTATTATTTTAGGAGGCTCATTAGGTAATCTATTTGATAGAATATATTATAGAGCTGTTCCAGACTTTTTTGACCTAAATTATAATGGATATCATTGGTTTATTTTCAATGTGGCTGATATATTTATAACAATCGGAATTATTTTCCTTATTCTAGCCGAATTAATAAGTTATAAAAAAGCAAATGAATAAAATCTTTATAATTTTCAAGTTATTATTCTTTTTATTCTTTCTATACTCATGTGGTGTAGGAGAAGCTTTGCAGGGAAAAAAAAGATCGGATCAAGGAGATGAATTTTTAATTGATAAGAAAAATCCATTAACAATGCCTCCCGATTTTGATAAATTACCAAAACCAGGTGAAGCAAGTGTAAAATCGACTAAAGATATTGAAAGTGATCAATCAAACATAGAAAATTTACTTAAGAAAAGTAAAATTGAAGATGATAATTCATCATCAGAACAATCTACATCTATTGAAAGTTCAATACTAAAAAAAATTAAGTGAATAAATGTTTTCAAAAAACATAATTTTTAAAAATTTCCAACAAAAAAAAAATATAAAAGTGAAAAAAAAAATAAATAATATCTTAAAAAAAGAATTAATGACAAGTGACCAGTTGTTAAATTCATTTAATAAAAATTATAATTATAGCTATAAGAAAGAAATTTTAAAAAAATATAAAAAATTTGATACTATAAATCTAATTGGTATGGGTGGTTCAATTTTAGGTACAGAGGCAATATATGATTTTTTAAATTTTAAGATAAAAAAGAAAATAAATTTTTACAATAATCTAGATAAGCAAATTAATTTTAAAAATAAAAAAAAAACTTTAAATTTAATAGTATCAAAGTCTGGTAACACACTTGAGACCGTATCAAACTTCAACTTAATTCTTAATTCACAAAAAAAAAATAAAAATATAGTAATTACAGAGAAAAAATCTAGTTTTCTTAGTAAACTGGGAAATAAATTAAAGGCAGATATTATTGAACACAAAAATTATATTGGAGGAAGATATTCAGTTTTATCTGAAGTTGGAATGTTACCAGCAGAATTGCTAGGGTTAAATGAGAAAAAATTTAAAAGGCTTAATAATTTAATAAAAAATAAATATTTTCTTAATCAATTGATTTGTAACGTTAATTTCATATTTAACTGTGTTTCAAAAGGGAAAAAAAATTCAGTAATTCTAAACTATGATGAAAGTTCAAATAATTTATTCAAATGGTACCAACAACTTACGGCAGAAAGTTTAGGAAAAGATAATAAAGGTATTTTTCCTATTATTTCATCTATGCCCAAGGATAATCATAGTTTACTTCAACTTTATTTAGACGGACCAAAAAATAATTTTTTTACGTTTTTTGGAATTTTAGATAAAAAAACAAATAAATTATCAAATAAAAATTTATTCGATAGATTTTCAATTTTAAAAAATAAAAATTTAAATCAAATTATCAAAGCACAAAGACAGGCAACACAAACGGTTTTTAAAAGAAAAAAAATACCTTTTAGAAGTTTTGAAATTTTGAGTAAAAATGAGGAGACTGTAGGAGAATTATTTGCATTTTTTGTTCTGGAGACAATTTTGTTGGGAAGGCTGATGGATGTCAATCCTTTTGATCAACCTTCAGTTGAGTTAATAAAAACTGAAACTTCAAAATTACTTATTTAAACTAATTTACTAAATAAAATTTTAGATAAACCATATTGCTTTTTTTCTAAAACATTTAAAAACTTAGAAATATTATCTACTGACTTTTTGTTTCGGTGTATAATTATTAATGTATTGGTATCAGCTATTTTCAGAAATTTTATTTGATAAATTAAATTATTTATTTCTTTGTCTTTAAAAGGTGGATCTAGAAAAATTACATCAAAAATTTCATTTTCTAAATTTGCATCTTTTAAATTATACGCATTACTCTCATATACTTTAGTTTTGCTTTCTAATTTTAAATTAAATAAATTATTTTTTAAAATTTTTATAGAATTTGAATAATTCTCAAAGAAAACTACTTCTTGAGCTCCTCTTGATAAGCACTCAATTCCAAATGAACCAGTACCAGAAAATAAATCTAATACTTTAGAGTTATCTATATTTTTAGAGACTTTACTAGAATGATCTAAAATATTAAAAATTGATTCTCTCACTATATCCCTCAGCGGTCTGGTAGATTTATCCAGAGGTATTAATAATTTTTTTCCTTTAAGACTTCCTCCTATGACTCTCATTTATTTATAATTTTATATCCAATATCTTTTCGATAAAAACCGTTGCCCCAATTTAGATTTTCAATTTCTTTGATTGCATTGTCTCTTGAGGACTTAAAATTATCAGAGATACTAACAAAATTTAACACTCTCCCTCCATTAGCATATACCTTATTGTCCTTTTCTTCTGTGCCCGCATGGTAAATAAAAAATGAGTCATTATTCTTTATTTTTTCGATGTTTGGTATCTCTATGTTTTTTTTATAAATGTCTGGATATCCATTAGAACAAAGTACTACGCACAAACTTTTTTTTTCTTCCCAAAGAATATTTTGGTTTCCTAAAGTTTCATCACAACAAGATAAAATTAGATCTAATAAATCAGTGTTTAGAAGTGGCAAAATTGTTTGACATTCTGGATCTCCCATTCTCACATTATATTCTATAAGATATGGATTGTTGTTTTTAATCATTAGACCAACATATAAAAATCCCCTGTAATTCTCTCCCATGTCTTTAATAGCCTCAAAAGTAGGATTAACAATTTTTTTAATTATTTTTTTGTCAAGTTCTGCATTTATAAGTCCAGAAGGTGCATATGCACCCATTCCTCCTGTATTTTTTCCTCTATCTCCCTCACCAACTCTCTTATGGTCTTGTGCAGTATTAAATTTTTTATAAATTTTTCCATCTGACAGAACGAAATAACTCATTTCATCTCCTTGCAAAAACTCTTCAATAAGAACTTGTTCAGCTAAACCAAATTTTCCATTAAATATTTCTTCAACCGCTTTATTTGAACTTTCTAAATCCTCACAAATATAAACTCCTTTACCTGCAGCTAATCCATCAGCTTTAACCACTATAGGCATATTTACATTTTTTAAATATAAATAAGCTTCTGTAGCATTTCTAAATACCCCAAATTGTGCAGTGGGAATATTGTATTTTTCACATATTTTCTTTGTAAATATTTTTGACCCTTCCAATTGTGAAACTTTTTTGTTTGGGCCAAAAACTTTTATATTTTCTTTTGAGAGAAAATCAACAACACCATCAACTAGAGGTTTTTCAGGTCCTACAATTACTAAATCAATTTTATTTTCTTTTATAAATTGCAATAACTTTTTAAAATTATAAAAATCCAGTTTTACATTTTCTGCTATTGAGTTAGTGCCAGCATTACCTGGTATACAATACAATTTTTCAAGTTTAGGGGATTTTGAGATTTTACTTGCTATTGCATGCTCTCTGCCACCATTTCCAAGAATTGCAATTTTCATATATTCAAATATATATCCTATAAATCATGAACAAGTTAGCAAAATTAAAATATCTTCCAAATAATTTTGATATTATAGAGGAAGGTGACCATGTTATTTGTGCAGTTTCAGGAAAAAAAATTTCACTTCAAAATTTGAATTATTGGAATGTTGATGAGCAAGAGGCTTACTTTTCTTATGTTGAAGCTTCAATAAAAAAAGAAAAGGAAACTGAATAATAATTATTTTTTCCATCTGTTGTGTGTCCAAATCCATTGATCAGGATTTTTTAGTATCATTTTCTCTAAGATCGTATTTAAATGTACAGAGATATCCTCTTGAGACTCTTCCGAATCGATTGCTATTGGCTGAGACACATACATTTTAAAGTTATATTTTTCTAATCTTTCAATATAAATTGGAACCAAATCACATTTATATTTTTTTATAATTTGAGCTGGTATTGTGGTGGTAGATGCTAAGTTTCCAAAGAAATCAATTTTTATACCCTCTGTAACTCTTTGATCAATCATTAAGGCTATTGAGTTACCTTTTTTTAAATTTTCTAAAATTTGTCTAGTTCCCGATCTTCCTTTTCTAATTTGATATCTACAAATATATTTAGTGCGAATTTGTTCCATTGTTCTATTTAAAAAAACATTATTCAGCGGTCTATATATTGCTGCTAAATTTATTCCATGCTTCTCAATTTGCATGGCCATTAGTTCAAAGTTGCTAAAATGTCCTGAGATAAAAACAACAGGCTTCTTATTATTTTTAATTTTATCTAAATTTTCCTCACCATCTATTTTAATAAATTTCTCTAACTTATTTTTTCTAAAATCTTTTAAAAATGGATATTCCGCTAAAATTCTTCCATAGTTTCCTAGAACATTATTGGCAAATTGGGTATCAGAAATATTCATTACAATTTTAGACTTATGCAAATTTTCAATTATAGACTTTTTTTTTCTAAAAAAATTTCCAAAATTTTTTCCAATAAAAAACCCTAAATTAGATGCTGATCTATATCCTATAACTCTGCAAATAATAAATAAAAATTCTACGAATAGAAATTCAATAAAATATATTATTTTTTTCATATCTTTTTGTTTAAAAAATTTGAAAATTTTCTATAATTTTCTATTTGTAACTCTACTTTTAAGTATTTAATATTTTTTTTATTATTCTTAGTTAGTCTTTTATAATCTTTTTCTGTAGTGATGATTTCTAATTTATCATTTAAAGCAATTTTTTTAATTTTCTCTAAATCTTCATTTGTATAATTATGATGATCAGGAAATATAAACTTTTTTGATATTTTAAACTTGTACTTATTAAGTGTGTTTTCAAACTCCTCAGGATTTCCAATCCCACAAAAATACAAATAACTTTTTTTTCTATTGAAGTTTTTAATATTGACTGGAACATAATTTGAATAAAATATTTTATCATTAAACTTTTTTAATATTGATGAAAGTTTTGTATTTTTTTTTTCACCAATTATAAAAATTGCACTATATTTTTTTAATATTTCAAGTTTTTCTCTTAAAGGCCCTGCGGGAAGTAAGTATCCATTGCCGATACCATAAGTTGAGTTAAAGCAAACAATTGATATGTCGTAATCTATTTTTTTGTCTTGTAAACCATCATCTAAAATAGCTACATCGAATTTTTTTACTTCAGCTTTATCTAAACTTATATCTCTATTTTCATCACTAATTAGCTTTCCATGAGTTTGTAACATTAATCTCTCGTCTAATTGATCTAAATATCTTTTTTTGATGAATACTGTTTTAAATTTATTTTTTAAAAATTTATTTATTTGTATGCAGAGAGATGTTTTCCCAGTTCCACCTAAATATATATTTCCCACACATATAGTTTTGATTTTATATTTTTTTTTTATTAAAAGTTTTTTGCTTAAATTTATTAAAATAGTAAAAATTGTAAAAGGAATTAAAAAATAAGAAATTAAATTTTTATCATTTAAATATAATGGTTTTATAATTTTCATTTAGATAAATTTTTTAATCTCATATAGATTTTTATTAAGTATTTTATCTCCTAAATATTTTAACTTTTTATTTACTGAATTTCTTTTTAAAAAATTTATTTTTTGACGAACAACAGATTTCATATTTTTTATTGAGCTTATTTTTGTTGTAATTTTTAATTTCTCCAATATTTCATAAACTTCTTTGAAGTTCTCTATGTGCGGACCATATAGGATATAGTTACCTTCCCTTGCTGATTCGAGTGGGTTTTGTCCACCATGTGGTATCAATGATCCTCCCAAAAATGTTAATTTAGACAGTGCATAGAATTTTGCAGAATCTCCGTAAGTATCGACTATGTATATATCTGTATCTTTGTTTAATTTTTTATTTGAGGTATGAAATTGAGAATTTAGACCAATATTACTTAATTCCTCCAGTATTTCTTTTTTTCTATTTATATGCCTAGGTATTATTATTGTTATCAAGTTTTTAATTTCAGACTTTAATTCTTTATGAACTTTTGCAATAAATACCTCTTCTGTTCGATGAGTACTTGCTGCACAAAAAATAATTCTTTTTGAAAATTTTTTTTTAAGAATTAAATTTTTTGTATTATTCTTTTTTGCTCCACCAAAAAATTTTAAATTACCTATTAATTTTATATTTTTTGTTCCTAATAATTTTAAATATTTTTTTGTCTCGATGTTCTGTGGCAAAGCAAGAGTTATTTTCCCAAAAATTTTTTTAGAAAAATTGGGTAAGAATTTCCATCTATTAAAAGATTTTTTTGTAATTCTCGCGTTAAGAAGAATTAGTGGAATATTTTTTTTATGCAAATTATTAAACATGTTGGGCCAAATTTCAGAGTCCACAAATATTGCTAATTTTGGTTTCCAATGATTAATGAAATTTTTGGTTAAAAAGTTTAAATCAAATGGATAAAACTGATGAACGGTTTTTTTAAAACTAAATTTTGATAAAATATGTGAGGAACTGGTAGTTGATGACGTAATTAAAATTTTTTTAACTTTTTTATTTTTTTCTAAATTCCTAATAATTGGAATTATACTTAGTATTTCCCCAACACTTGCACCATGTATCCAAATTGTTTCATGAGATTTATTGTTATTTGCTAGAAATCCAAACTTCTCCTTAAATCTATTTTGATCCTCTTTTCCTAAAAAAATTCTGATTAATATAATTATTGGTGAAACTAAAATTATTAAAAATAAAAAGAAATTATAAATAATAAACATCAACTTTTGTTTATCTGTTTATTATAATAGTTTTTATAAGTATCGGATTTTGTTAAGAGCTCTTCATGATTACCTGAATCCATTACCACACCCTTATCCATAACATAAATTTTATCAGAATTTAAAATAGTTGAAAGTCTGTGTGCAATTACAACAGTTGTCTTATTGAAAGTCAATTTGTCTAATGCTTTTTGTATTTTTTCCTCAGTTTCAGAGTCTAAAGACGAGGTTGCTTCATCTAAAAGAATAATTTTACTATTTTTTAAGAATGCTCTTGCTATTGAAAGTCTTTGCTTTTCCCCACCAGATAATCGGACTCCATTTTCTCCTATTAAGGTTTGATATTTATATTCAAGTTTATCTATAAATTCTGAACACATAGAAAGTTTTGCTGCTTCATATATCTCATCATCATTAGCATCTGGTTTTGCGTATTTTATATTATTAAAAATTGTATCATCGAATAAAGTCACATTTTGATCGACTATTGATATTTCTTTCCTCAAAGAAAATAAATTAACCTCTTTAATATTTTGTCCATCGATTTCTAATATTCCATTTTTTGGATCATAAATTCGTGGTATTAGACTTAGCAAAGTTGACTTACCAGAACCACTTTGTCCAACTAGAGCGGTCATTTTACCACCATTAATTTTAATATTTATATTTTTTAAAACTTTATTCTCCAAATTAGTAGAATAATTAAAATTTATATTTTTATAGTCAATTGTTCCATTCTTTAGATTTAAATTTATTTTATCATCGTTTGTGTTAATCAAATTTTTTGTATCTATTATAGGAAGAATTCTTTTACTAGCAGATAATCCCTGACTAACGCCAACATTTATAACTGCTAAGGATTTTACTGGCTGATAAGCCAACATCATTGCAGCTAAAAATGAAAAAAAATTGTTCAAACTCAATTGGTCATTCATTATCAATTTACCAGAGTAAAAAATTAGTATAGCGATCATGATTCCTGTTAATATATCCATAACAGGTGTAGCCCGAATAAAAACTGACGCTATTTTTATTGATTTTTCTTTTAAATCTTCAACAAATTTTTCTGATCTTTCGTTTTCGTACTTTTCTCTTTGAAAAATTTTAATAATTTTATGGTTTTTAAAGATATCAATTAAATATTTGTTTAAGTCCCCAGACTTTACCTGAGCCTCTGTCACTACTTTCCCCATCCTTTTACCTAGCTTTTTTGCAGTAAAAGATGCAAATGGAATCATTATAATGGCAATTAAGGATAATCTCCAATTTTGGATAAACATTACAGAAAGAAGTCCAATTAAAGTTAATCCATCTTTAAACAAAGTTAAGAAGGATGTGCTGAGCATACCTGTGATTTGATTAACATCAAAATTTAGATTGGAGATATATTTCCCAGTATGTTTATTTTCTATATTTTCAGTATCAGCCTTTATAAAAGACGAAAGCATGTTAATTTGTAGTTTCTTTTTTACTTCTTCTGCAACTCTAATCATTGTCACTCTTGCCAAATAAAGAGAAATCCCTTTGGTTGCAAATGCTAGAATTATTAATAATGGGATTATTAAAAGTAGGCTCTGATCTTTATTAATAAATATTTTATCAATTGCTGGATCTAATAACCATGCAGTTGCAGATGTACTCCCAGCAACTAATATAGAAAAAAAGACTGCTAAAAAAATTTTGTTTAAATATTTTTTGGTATAGTCTTTATAAAGTCTTTTTAATATTTCTAGATTTGTCATTTAAATCATTTTTCCTATTAAAATATTAATAAATACAATGAGACCTAATAAATTATTACTTTTAAATTTTAATAAACACATAATAGGGTTTGTTACCTCAAGACTTTTTATTTGATAGAAGCTTAAATGAAAAAAAGTAACTGTCAGGGATATAAAATAAAGCAAATTAAAGTTCATTAAAAAACCAACTATAATTAATGAAAGAAAAAAAAACATGTAACATAAAGAAATAAATTTTTTTGGGTTATTTTTAAATTTTATCGAGGTAGATTTAACTCCTATAATCTCATCATCTTTAATATCTTGATATCCATAAATAGTGTCGTAACCCAATGTCCAAAATATGGCTCCAAAATAAAAAATAATTGGTACTATATTTATGCTGTTATTTACTGATATCCATGCAAGAACAAGACCATAATTAAATGTAATTCCTAAAAATAGCTGTGGCCAATATGTAAATCTCTTCATCAAAGGATAGGTAAATGCCAATGGCATAGACAATAGTGCCATCAATATTGTGAATTTATTAAAATTAATCAATACTAAAAATGCCAATCCACATAAAATAATAGAGTAAATAATTGCGAGGTTTATAGAAACTCTGCCCGATGCAATTGGTCTATTCTTTGTTCGTTCAACTTTTTTGTCGAAGTTTTTATCTACTATGTCATTTACAATACAACCAGCAGATCTCATTAACACCGAACCAAGTAAAAAAAGCAAAGAATAAAAATAAAATTTTTCTAATTCGGAGTTAAAATCATATGCAATGGTAAGGCCCCACAGACAAGGCCAAAATAAAAGCATGTAGCCAATTGGTCTATTTAATCTTGTAAGTTCAATGAACAATTTAATGTTTTGCATAACAATTTACTTGTAAATAGCAAAGCAGAGTCTCATAATCAAATTGATTCGAATGAATATAGATTACACTGTTACAGCACTAATGTTTCCAGCAATACCGCTTATAATGAGTGTATACAGCAATCGATTTCATACTCTTAGCAGATTAATTAGAAAAATTCATGATGAATACGTCTTTGAAAAACACACTCCACCAGAATGGAAAGATCAACTTATAAACCTAAACAGTAGAATTGGTGTATTAAAGTTTGCAATTATGTCAGCAGCATTCGGCTTTCTATTTAATATGCTGACTGTATTTGCTCTTTATTTAGAAAGTTTAATTGTAGCAAGAATAATTTTTGGAACGTGCTGTTTATCAATGATGATCTCAATCATATTTTTTATTCGAGAAATACAAATCTCTACTAAGGCTCTAAAACTTCATCTTTCTGATATGGATGTTCAGTTTAAGGAATAATTACTGCTGGACCTGTAATTTTTCTTCCTTCTAAATCTTTATGTGCTTGAACAGCATCTTCTAATTTATATTTTTTAAAAATTTCTATTTTTACATTTCCTGATGAAATTTGTTTAAACAAAATGTTAGCTGCTTCTTGTATTTCTTCACTATTTGTGAAGTACTGATTCATTGCAGGCCTTACGAAATAAATACCCTTTGGTTGCAAAGATTTTGAAACAATAATTGGGTCAAGTGGACCTGATGCATTTCCAAATGAAACCATTGTTCCTCTTAATTTTAAACATTCAATGGATTTATCATATGTTGTTTTACCCACACCATCATAAACAACGGAAACACCTTTACCATTTGTGAGTTCCAACACTTTTTTTGCAAAGTCTTCCTTAGAATAGTTTATAACCTCATCACAACCATACTTCTTTGCTATCTCAACTTTTTCGTCACTACCAACTGTTCCAATAACTTTCAGACCTAAACTTTTTGCCCACTGACAAAAGAATTGTCCGACACCACCAGCTGCTGCATGAAATAAGATAGTTTCACCTTCTTTTGGAACATATGTTTTGTGTAATAAATAAAATGTTGTCATTCCTTTTGTCATTGCACTCGAAATTTGCTCCAAATCAATATCATTAGGAACTTTTACAATATTTTTTGATGTATAATTTCGGTGAGTTGAGTAAGCACCTAAAGGAGCTGCAGCATATGCAATTTTATCTCCAACTGAAAAATTAGAAACATTTGAACCAACTTCTTTAATTATACCTGCTGCTTCCATCCCAATCCCAGTTGGTAATTCAAGAGGATATAAACCTGATCTATGATATGTATCTATATAATTTAAACCAATTGAAACATGTTCGATTTGAACTTCATCTGCTCCAGGTTTTTCTAAAGTTATATCTTCTAGTTTAAGAACTTCTGGTCCACCTGTATTTGTTACTTTAATAGATTTCATTTTACAAATGTACCTTTATGATAATCCTCGACTGCTTGCAAGATTTCTTGTTTAGTATTCATAACAAATGGACCACCTCTAGCAATTTGTTCACCTATTGGTTTTCCAGCAATTAGAAGAAACTTAGCATCAGTTGAGCCATAAACCTTAAGTTTATTTCCCTTTTCTAAAAGAATTAGTTTTGAATTTTCAACTTTTTGATGTTGCTGATTTCCAATTTTTATCTCTCCTTCAATCAAATAAATAAATGAATTGTGAGTTGATGGTAAATCGAAATTGAACTCCTTATCTTTATTTAATTCTACATCAAAATAAATAGGCTCAACATTATGTTTTTTTACAGGTCCTTCAGCTTTTTCAAATTTACCAGCAATGACTTTTACAATTTTTCCCTCATCTTTATATGATTGCATCTTTTCCGCATCTATATAGATGTAATTAGGTTTGCTCATTTTAAGTTTAGCTGGCATATTTATCCATAATTGAAATCCATGTAGCTTACCTTCTTTCATTGCTGGCATTTCAGAGTGAATTATTCCACTTCCAGTTTTCATCCACTGAACATCTCCCGCAGTCATTCTACCTTCACCACCTGTACTATCTTTGTGTTCAAAATCTCCAGCTAACATATAGGTTACTGTTTCAATTCCTCTATGAGGATGAGGCGGAAAACCTGCTATATAATCCTCACTATTTTCTGATCCAAATTCATCTAACATCAAAAATGGATCAAAGTAATTTGGCTCTACACCTATACTTCTTTTTAATTTAACTCCAGCTCCGTCAGAGGCTGGCATAGGTTCAATTATTTTTTTAACTTCAATATATGACATTTTATTTTTAAAACTTTCTATCTAAACTGAAATTTTTAGTTCCATTTACGAATATAAATAGAAACCCACCTGCTAACGCTATATTTTTCAAAAAAGATCCTAATTGCATCTGGTCCGAAAAATCGTTGTGAAAAATTACTGCTGTTGCAATACAAAATAGACTTAATAAACCTGCTGCAATTTTTGCTTTATAGCCCAATATAATTAAGATAGGTCCAACTATCTCTAAAATTATTGCTGGTATAATTAAAATTCCTGGTATTCCAAAACCCTCCATCCAGCCAACTGTTCCATCATAATTACTAATTTTAAAAACACCATTAAGAAGAAATAAAGCTGAAATTAAAATTCTTGCAACTAGATCTAAAATGTTTGTCATAATTTTAAAATAATGACTTGTTTAAATAATATCAAGTAAGTGTTTAAGATTATTAATCTGATTTTCAGGAGAGTAATCTAGATTATCAAAAATAATATTATTTCTATTCACCCAAATAGCATTAAAACCATAATTACCACCACCAGAAACATCCCATGTATTTGCGCTTAAAAAGGCGACTTCACGTTTTTCAATCTTATACTTTTTAACTGGAATATCATATACTTTTGCGTCTGGCTTAAAAATACCTACTTCTTCTACTGAAAAAATATCATCAAAAACTTTAAGATTATTACTGGAGACCAATTCATTGAGAAGGGAAGGGGTTCCATTTGAAAGTATTGATAGTTTGTAATTTTTTTCTTTTAATAATTGTAGAGTTTCCTTTACTTCTGGATAAGGGGAAAGAATTTTATAAAGATCAAGTAATTCACTTTTCATATTAGGATTAATATTAAAAACTTTCATTGATTTATCTAAACTATCTTCAGTAATTTTCCAAAAATCTTTATGTCTTTTCATTAGACTTCTAAGCCAAGTATATTCTAGCTGAGTTGTTCGCCAATAATTTGAAAAACTTTCCCATTTGCTGCCAATTTTATCTTTACATTTTTCTGCTGCAGAATTTACATCAAATAAAGTTCCATAGGCATCGAAAATTATTGCTTTAATATTTTTCATAAATTACTTTCTTGATATGAGTAATATTAGAATATTTTTTCCTGAAAGTTTATCTCTTAATTTAAATTCTTGGCTTGAAAAACCACAATCACACTATTTAACAAAAGTAATGAGAGTTAAAATTGGTGAAAATTTTTCACTATTTAATAAAAACGGTGAGTGGTTAGCTAAAATTAATAATATCAGTAGTGGCAAAGTTGAATTTAGTATTCGAGAAAAATTAAGAAATAAAGAAAACCCGGTAGAAATTTGGTTGGCATTTTCGCCAATTAAATCAAATTATTCAAATTTCATGATACAGAAGGCTACTGAATTAGGTGTAACTAAATTTATTCCAATTATTTTTGATAGAACAATTGTAAGAAAGATTAATTCTGAGAGATTAGAAAAAATTATTATAGAGGCAACAGAGCAGTCAAATAGAATAAATCTTCCTTCTTTAGAAAAACCTCAAAGCTTGAAAAATTTCTTAAAAAAAAATGAAAATAAAATAGATTTAATTTTTACCGACCTAAATACTAAAAATAAAAAAATTGATTTTAATAAGGACAGAGATAAACCCTTGTGTATTATAATTGGACCTGAGGGTGATTTTTCAGAGCAAGAAAGGAATAATATTTTAAATTTTAAAGGTGTAAAATCATTTAAAATAAATGAAAACATTCTCAGATCAGAGACAGCAGTAATTTCGTCAATATCAATACTTAGTTATATTTTGAATTTATAAATATTTGTTAATTAAATTAATTGATTTTTTAATATCGTCTCTGTGAGAAATTTTAGCAATATATTTTCCATCTTTAAGAAGTATTACAGGTGAGCTATGATCAACATTATAATCACCATTTTCAAGAAAAATTTTTTGACTGATTATTCCCCATGATTGTGACAATAAAAAAATTTCACCTGGATCTCCTGTGATACCAACAAACTCGTTATCAAAATTACTGAGATAGTCCTTAATAACTTCTGGAGTATCTCTTTTAGGATCAACACTAATAAAAAAAACTTTTAAATCTTTTTTTTTATTTTTCTTTATTCTATTCAATGCGATATCCATTTTATTTAAAGTCATTGGACAAATATCAGGACAATTTGTAAAACCAAAAAAAATTGCAGTTAAAGGTCCATCAAAAGATTCTTGAGTAATAATATTATTGTTCATATCTTTAAGCTCAAAATCTGAGCCTTTAAATGCTGCGACTGATTGGTCTTTTTGTTCCTTCATAGAAAGAAACACAGGTAGCATTAAAAATAAGAAAATTGTTAAGCAACCAGTTAAAACTGCAATGGAGGTTTTTATTTTCATTATTGTAAAATTGTATAATCGGACTATATAAATATTATGTCTTTGATAAAGAAAATATTTGGCACATTAACTGAAAAACCTTGGGAACAAGATCAAGCAGTAATTGATAGTACTCATTCTGGAAAAACATTTGAAATTTCAAATCAAATGTCAGCTGTTATTATTATTTTTGGAGTAAGTACAACTTTATTTAGTTTGATATTCACTGGCTATCTTTACTCACTACCACCGGAACAAGACACAACTTTTATATTGAAGACAAATTTACTTTGGATAAACACATTAGTCTTAATTTTAGTAACAATATTTTTTAATAGAATAAGTAAAGATTTAAAAAACGGAATTACTAATACAATAAAAAGAAATTTAATTTATGTGGGTTCTCTAAGTTATATATTTTTATTTCTTCAATTAGCTTTATGGTACCAACTTATGAAAAGTGGAAATTTTGTTTCAACCAATACATATTTTTCATCTTATTATTTCTTTACAGCGTTACACGGTATTCATCTTTTAGGAGGCCTCTATTTCTGGGGCAAAGTAAGCTCAAAAATTTTAAAATTGGATGAAAAAGATTATAACAAAGAAGAAAAAAGTATTAATGCTCTTTCATTGTATTGGTTATTTTTATTTATAGTTTGGCTAGTCTTCTTTACTATAATGTTTGCATACAATGATACTGTTATAGAGTTCTGTAAATCTCTGATTGCCTAATTTATATAAATAAAACTAAAATTGATCCAAACACTGCAATTATAATTAAAAGTATATTTACTGATCTTAGATATCTTTTAGTTTCAGGTTTTGTCTCTCCTTTAGAAAACCTTCCTGCACCTAAAGAAATCACAAAATAGAACGCTAAAACTAAAGCAAGAATTGTTATTAAAATACCTAATTTACCGAGCATAAATATATTGATTATATTAGTATAATTAATATGTTTTATGACATTTTGTCATAGGTATTTATAGGATTATTCTTCTATATAAGCTCTATGCATGCAGGAATAATTTTTTTATTAGTAATCATTGGATCTGTCTTATTTCATATTTTTACCCCTTGGTACTGGACTGATATAGCGTCAAATTGGGGTGGAATGGACGATACTATAACTCTTACTTTTTGGGTAGGCGGAGGAGTATTCGTGGCTGTTTGTCTATTTATGATTTACTGTGTCTTTAGATACTCACATAAAGAAGATAGAAGAGCAGAATATAAACCTGAGGACAAAAAATTAGAAAAAATTTTAACATGGGCAACTACTTTAGGAGTTGCTGCTTTACTAGCGCCTGGTCTTATTATTTGGAATCAATATGTTAATGTTCCAAAGAATGCAATTGAAGTCGATGTTATGGCATGGCAATGGGGATGGCAATATAGACTACCTGGTGCAGATGGAAAATTAGGAACCACACAAGTAAGAAACATTGCAGACAATAATCCATTTGGTATTAACCCGGATGATCCGTTTGGAAGAGATGACATAATGGTTGAGAGTGATGTTATAAACTTAGAAAACAATAGACCTGTAAAAATTTTATTAAGATCAGTAGACGTACTTCACAATTGGTATGTTCCACAATTTAGAGCAAAAATGGATGCAGTTCCAGGAACAGTTACTTTCTATTGGTTTGAACCTAACAAAGTAGGCGAATACGAAGTTTTATGTGCCGAGTACTGTGGAGTTGGACACTACGCAATGAGAGGTGGTGTTGAGGTACAAGATAAAGCTGATTATGAAGTTTGGTTAGGCGAACAAGAAACTTTTGAGCAATTATCAGCTAGATATGAAAAATTAAACGTGGATGGGAACAAATTAGCTAAAAAATAACAATTTATTAATTTAAAAAAATATATATATAAAAGGATAAAATTATGTCAGACGAATACGATAACAATAAATCATACCAGGCCCAATCATCAGAAGTTTTAGATGGTTCAGTTGGATCAATTAATCCTGATATGGATTATGTAAGACCAGCGGAAATACCTGAACAAGATTTATATCATGGACATAGTTTCATTGAAAAATGGATTTTTTGTCAAGATGCGAAGGTTATTGGTGTTCAATATTTTTTAACAGCTGTATTCACAGGAATTGTGGGATTAATTTTATCATGGTTAATGAGACTTCAGCTTGGTTTTCCTGAGTTAGCAGGTTTCATGACAGCAGAGCATTACTATCAGTTTGTAACTATGCATGGAATGATCATGGTAGTTTACTTTTTAACTGCACTATTTCTTGGAGGCTTTGGAAATTATCTAATTCCACTCATGGTGGGAGCAAGAGATATGGTTTTCCCATATGTAAACATGCTTAGCTTCTGGATGTTTTTTGTTGCAGTTGCAGTTTTAATGGCAAGTTTCTTTGTTCCCGGTGGACCAACAGGAGCGGGATGGACATTATATCCTCCTCAGACAATTCTAGAGGGAACTCCAGGATCAGGTATGGGAATACTTCTAATGCTTATATCTTTATCTTTATTTGTAATTGGTTTCACAATGGGTGGACTAAATTATATGATTACTATTCTGCAAGCTAGAACTAGAGGAATGACCTTAATGAGAATGCCATTAACAGTTTGGGGTATTTTCACGGCAACTGTCTTAGCAATGTTAGCATTTCCAGCGCTGCTAGTTAGTGCAATAATGATGACATTAGATAAGGTTCTACAAACAAGTTTCTTTATGCCAACAATATTGAAGGCAGGTGAGGTTCTTGAATATGGTGGAGGAAGTCCAATACTTTTCCAACACTTGTTTTGGTTCTTTGGACACCCTGAAGTTTACATTGTTGCATTACCTGCATTTGGAATAGTTTCAGACTTGATATCAGTTCATGCAAGAAAAAACATATTTGGTTACAGAATGATGGTTTGGGCAATTGTTGGTATTGGAGCTTTAAGTTTCTTCGTATGGGCTCACCATATGTATGTAAGTGGAATGAATCCTTGGTTTGGATTTTTCTTTGCAACAACCACTTTAATTATTGCAGTTCCAACCGCCATGAAGGTTTATAACTGGATACTTACTTTGTGGAGAGGAAATATTAGAATTAATACAGTTATGTTATGGTGCCTAGGATTTATAGTAACATTTGTAAATGGTGGAATTACTGGAATATTTTTAGGGAATGTTTCAGTTGATGTTCCATTATCTGATACATATTTCGTAATAGCCCACTTCCATATGGTCATGGGTATTGCACCATTAATGGTTATTATGGGTGCAGTTTATCACTGGTTCCCATTAGTAGCTGGAAAAATGTTGCACGAAGGTCTCGGGAAATGGCACTTCTGGATTACTTTCTTAGGAGCTTACTCAATATACTTCCCGATGCACTAT
>CACJUO010000002.1 GCA_902596675.1 uncultured Pelagibacteraceae bacterium
TCGACAATGAAAAAAAGCAACTGAACCTGCTTTTCCAGTTAAAGAAACTGATTTTTTTAGATTAATTTTGTTTTTTTTAGTGTTAATTTTTCCTACAAAATAATTATCTTTACTATGATGGCTATATAATTTTTTTTTGTGTGATCCTCTAATAACTTTTAATGGACCATTTTTTTCGTAACAATCTTCCAGATAAATTCCTACTGTTATTAAATCATCATTTGTATGAGGATAAAATGCAAAGTCTTGATGCCATTCAACTTGACTTCCTTTTTTCTTATTAGGTAACTTAAAGTTTAATTTTCCAAGATGGAATCTTACTGTTCCACCAATAAGCTTTTTAACTATATCAATAATCTTTTTATTTCTTGATAAATCATAAAATAATTTATTATTATTTTGAGGGTTATTTAATCTTAATATTTCTTTATTTTTTGACGAGTTGCTATTGAATACAAAATGGTAATTATCGTAACTTTGAGTTCCGCCTTGATCTTTAATTTTTCTTCTACTGTTCTTTTCTTTAGTTATAATCTTATTAATAAGAGTGTTTAATTTATTAATATCTTTCTTTGAAATAAGCTGATCTTTAACTAAATAGCCATTCCTTTTATAAAAGCTTTTCTCTGATCTAGTGATACTCATTTGTGAATTTTATAATAAAATTATTATTTTTAATAGATTAATTATCTATAAGGATCACAAGCTCTTCTAACTTTATAATTTGCATTAAAAGCTTTGGCATAATGTGTAATAAAATTTTTTGAGTTTACGTCATTCCTTCTACTTAATTTTTTTTGTTCAACAGCTATTCTACATTCTTTTTTAACAACATCTTCAGATCTAAATTTATATTTAATAGTGTTAACACCTTGTGCAGCACAACCATAAATAAATATAAAAAATAATATGCAAGTAAAAAATTTCATTAGTTTATTAATAATAGATAATTTAATTTTATAATAAGAAAATAATAACCCAGTAAGAGGATAATCCAGATAATATTGTCGCTATTACATTTCTAGAAAAGTAACCGACTAAAATTGCAATTATTGCACCAAAGATTTTAGGATCATTTATTTCTATAAAAGTTCCATAATCATTAATAAATATTCCAGGAAATATTATTGCTGGAAATACTGCTGAAGGAACATATGCTAAAACCTCTTTAACTTTTTCGCCTAATAAATCTCTGTCAACCAATGCAATCATAGTCATCCTTGTAAAGTAAGTAACAATTCCTGCAATTATGATTGTTGACCAAGTCATTTTTTTAATTTCAATACTAATGCTCCAACAAATAATGCAATTATAGGTGAAATGATTATGTAGGATTTAAAGGGCGCATCAAAAAATAATAATGAACTTAATCCACATGTAATCATTACTATTACATGATCTATTTTTTTTAAATCTTGAACAACAATTGCTATAAAGGTTAAAGGGATTGCAAATTTTAAACCCAGTTCCTCTGGTACAAATGAACCTAAAACTATACCTGCTAAAGTTGACAACTGCCAAAAGATCCAAAGTGTAACACCACTCCCAATTAAATGGTAATGTAAGTGGTGCTCGGATCTATTTTTCATAAAAAATTTATTACTCTCTGCAAATCCTTGATCAACTACGATGTAAGAAATTAATAATTTTTTAATAAATGATAATTTTTCAAGGTATTCAGATAAAACTGCGCCATATAATAAATGTCTGGAATTTATTACCCCAACAGAAGTAACAGCAATCAAGGCTGAAGCCCCACCTGATAACAATTGAAGAAATACTATTTGAGATGCACCACCAAAGATAATAATGGACATTGCATATACTAAAACAGGATCAAAACCTAATTCTATACCTATTGCTCCACATATTATGCCAAATGGAATAACTGAAAACATGTGAGGCGCAACAGCAAGAAAACCCTTTGAAAATAGTTGTGTTTTTGTAAGCATTTTTGATAGAGGAAATTATATTATTTTTATTTTAAATTATATCTTTAAATATCAATAAAATGAAAAATATTCTCATTTATAATTCTGGAGGAGGACTTGGAGATAGCATTCAACTATTTAATCTAGTGACAAGTTTAAAAACAAATTTTGAGGATGCATCTTTATTCTATTTAGGTGCACATGAGAACCACTTTCGAGGAAGTTTAAAAGAATATGGAATAAATATACCGACTTTCGAAATGGGACTAAAATATTTTGGTTTTAGGTGGAAACATTTATTTCTAGCAAAAAAAATATTTAATAAAAATTCAATAAATAAATTTGATCTAATAATTGATCTCCAATCTAAAATTAGAAATACATTAATACTTAATAGAATTCCTTCAAAGTTTTTTTATTCATCTACTCTCAATTATTTTTTTTCTACAAAAAAAAAAAATTATATAAGTACAAAGAATGATTTAAATTTGATTTTAAGGAATATTGGAAAATTAATTGATAAAGAAATTGCCATGCAGAAATATGATATAAAAAATATAAACTCTAAATATTTTGAAGAAGCTAAAAGATTATTACCTAAGGAAAAATATATAGGAATATCGTTAACTCAAGGAAATGCTTATAGAAAAAAATCATGGTCTTTACAGAAATTTATTAATTTATCAAAATCAATATTTAATAAAGGTTATAAACCAGTATTTTTTTTAAATAATAAGGATAAGGACTTGATAGATAATATTAAATTAGAGATTAATGACGCCTTGTTTCCTGAGCTAGAAACAAATTTGTCCTGTCCAGCGTTAATAACAGCAATGGCTACCAGGCTTGAAAAAGCAATCTCTATAGACAATGGAATAATGCACATGATTGGACTTGCAAATATTCCTATGATTGTGTTATTCGGTCCGACAAATTCAAAAAAATTTGCTCCCAAAATTGACAATATTAAAATATTAGACTCAAAAATCCTTAAAAAATCTGATGATATTGAAACAATAAATGAAGAGGATGTATTAGAATTTATTTAATGCTTTAGTTAAATATTCAAAATTTAATTTACAATCTTTATAGCCTTGTTTTACAACATTAAGATACCTCTCTGTTGGATATCTAAATTCTGTTTTATTTACCATTATGTAAGTCATTACTTTTTTATTATAGTATGTAAAATATAATTTTTTATAAAGAATTGGAAAATCTTCATATACATCTAATTTTTTTTCATCACTTTTTGATATTTCAAATAATGCTCCTGGAACTAAAGAATTTTTACTCTTTTCAATATCTGCCGCTCTGTATTTGCTTCTAAAATTTAATTTATACCCTTTAAGCTCAAATTTTTTTAAAAAAACAGAGTCTTTGCATCTACGTTTCATTTGAAAAAGATTTAGATTACTCCCGTAGGCAAAATATAACATTAATCTAGTTCAACTACTTTAATATTTTTTGCTTTTACAAATTCTAGAATTAATAAATTGCATAAATCTATTTTATTTTGATCTTTAGATCTTAATACAATTGATACACCTAGTTTACCTTGTCTAAAAAATGGATAACTTCCAATTTCAACATCTTTATGATTGTCCTGTACATTTGTTAATGAACTTGCAATTTCACTTTCATATGTCATTAAATTAATAGTTTTACTAAGGATTGGATCACCACCAACTAGTACATTTCCTAATCCACCGATCATTGCTTTTAATATTGATGGAACACCAGGGAGAGAAAACACGTTTTCAACGTAAAATCCAGGAGCGCCACTTGTTGGGTTTAAAATTAATTTAGCTGTAATTGGCATCTTTGCCATTTTCTGCCTTCCATCGTTAAAATTACCTGGCTCGTAATATTTTTCTAAAATCGCAAATGCATCTTTATGAAAACCGTACTCAATATTGAAAGCTTTTGATATTGATTCTGCAGTTATGTCATCGTGTGTAGGGCCAATGCCACCAGTAGTAAACACATAGTTGTATTTAACTCTTAACTCATGAACAGTATCTATTATTTTTTTTTCTACATCAGGAATTACTCTTACCTCTCCAACAGAAATTCCAAGAGAATTAAGCCAAGTAGCTAAAGTACTTGTATTCAAATCCTTAGTTCTGCCAGATAATACTTCATTGCCAATAATAATAATTGCTGCAGATATTTCTTTTTTATTACTCATTTCTAAATATAAATAAAATTCTATGAAATTTACCAGCACTTTATTAAAAGGCAAATTACAACGGAGGTATAAGAGATTTTTTGCAGATATAGAAGTAAATAATAAAACAGTAGTAGCACACTGCCCCAATACAGGCTCTATGATGGGTTTATTAGATCAAGGAAATGATGCTTGGATAACTGAGCATAATGACCCAAAGCGAAAATTAAAATTTACTCTTGAAATGATAAAGGTAAACAAAAGAATAATTGGGGTAAATACCCATAGAGCAAATAGAATTGTTGAACATGCTTTAGATAACAAATTGATAAAAGAATTTAATAATATTAAAAATATTCAAGCAGAATTTAAGTATTCTGATGAAACTAGATTTGATTTTTTGTGTGATAAAAAAATATTAGAGGTAAAAAATACAACTTTAATGAGGGAAGACGATATCGCAGAATTTCCAGATGCCGTAACCTCTAGAGGTACAAAACACCTCCAGAAGTTAAAGGAATCTATTAAAAAAGGATATGAACCTTATGTCTTATTTTTAACTCAAATTCAGGGTATAAATAATTTTAGAATAGCAAAAGATATAGACTCTACTTATTATAAAGAATATTTAGATGCTAAAAAATCTGGTGTAAGCTTTCTTGCTTACAGATGCAGCTTAAATTCTAAAGAAATAAAAATTGAAAAGAAAATAAAAATTTTAGATGAGTAATTATTCAGAAAAATTTGAGAAAATGAGAATTGCTGGAAAACTAGCATCTCAAACTTTAGATATGCTTACAAATGAAGTTAAAGAAGGCGTGTCTACAGATAAAATTGATCAACTTGGATATGAATTCATAAGAGATAATGGTGGTCACTCTGCTCCTTTATTTTACAGGGGTTTTAAAAAATCTTTATGTACTTCTTTAAATCATGTTGTTTGTCATGGCATTCCGTCTGATAGAGTATTAAATGATGGTGATGCAGTTAACATAGATGTAACTGCAATAGTGAATGAATATTATGGTGATACTAGCCGAATGTTTACTATTGGAGATATACCAGTCAAAGCAAAAAATTTAATTGAGACAACTTATGAGTCGATGATGAAAGGAATAGAAATTTTAAAACCAGGAATTAAATTAGGTGACATTGGCTATGAAATTCAATCCTTTGTTGAAGAAAGAGGTTTTTCAGTTGTTAGAGATTTTTGTGGCCATGGTATTAGTAATACTTTTCATGAACAACCTAATATTCTTCATTATGGTAAGAAAAATACAGGTCTTGAACTTACGCCTGGTATGACCTTTACAATAGAGCCTATGATAAATGTCGGTAAATTAGATGTAAAAGTCCTCAATGATGGATGGACAGCAGTTACAAAGGATAAGTCTTTATCAGCACAATTTGAGCATACAATAGGAATCACAGAAGACTCTTATGAAATTTTTACAGAATCTGTTAAAGGTTATAAGAGGCCTCCATATAATTAATGATTACGCGATACTCTAGAAAAGAACTCACGGATATCTGGTCCGAGTACAATAAATATAAAATTTGGTTAGATGTAGAAATTGCTGCAGCTGAAGGAATGGAAAAATTAGGAACTATTCCAAAAGGAGTTGCAAGTGCAGTTAGAAAAAAAGCAAAAATTAATGTTAAAAGAATTCATAATATTGAAGCAAAAGTAAAACATGATGTTATAGCTTTCTTAACCTCTGTTACTGAAAAAGTGGGAATTAAAGCAAGATATTTACACCAAGGAATGACCTCATCAGATGTTGTAGATACAAGTTTTAATATCCAATTAGTCCAATCAGGAAAGATTTTGTTAAAAGATATAGATCAAATTTTAAAAGTCTTAAAATCAAAAGCCAAAAAATATAAATTTACACCATGTATGGGTAGAAGCCATGGTATTCATGCTGAACCTATAACATTTGGACTTAAATTAGCCTCATATTATGAAGAATTTAAAAGAAATAGAAAGAGATTAATTAGTGCTATAGATGAAGTATCAACTTGTGCAATCTCTGGTGCTGTTGGGACATTTGCAAACATTAACCCTAATGTAGAAAAACATGTTGCAAAAAAAATGGGATTAAAAGCTGAACCAGTATCTACACAGGTTATTCCAAGAGATAGACATGCATATTATTTTTCAGTTTTAGGTATTATAGCAGGATCAATTGAGAGAGTTTCAACTGAAATAAGACACTTACAAAGAACTGAAGTTTATGAATTGCAGGAATTTTTTTCAAAAAAACAAAAAGGGTCAAGTGCAATGCCACATAAAAAGAATCCTATATTAAGTGAAAACTTAACAGGACTTGCCAGAATGGTTAGAAGCTATACTATCCCAGCTTTAGAAAATATTGCACTTTGGCATGAAAGAGATATTTCACATTCAAGTGTAGAAAGAAACATAGGGCCAGATGCAAATATTACATTAGATTTTGCTTTAGTGAGATTAGCAAACGTTTTAGATAAAATGATAGTTTATCCAAAGAAAATGCTTAATAACCTTAATATTACAAAGGGTACTATTTTCTCACAAGAATTGATGCTTGAATTAACAAAAACAGGTTTAACTAGAGAAAACTCCTATAGATTAGTCCAAGCACACGCTAAAAAATGCATAGCAGATAATCTTAATCTTTTAGATGTTGTGATGAGCGACAAAAACATTACATCTAGGATATCAAGTAAAAAAATGAAAAAAATATTTGATTATTCCTCACACTTTAAGAATGTTAATTTAATTTTTAAAAGGATTTTTAAATAATGAAAAAAGGTAAAAAATTATACGAGGGTAAAGCAAAAATAATTTATGCAACCAGTGACAAGAATTTAGTAATTCAACACTTCAAGGATGATGCTACTGCTTTCAATAATCAAAAGAAAGATGTAATTGAAGGAAAAGGAATTTTAAACAATAGAATTTCAGAACATATTCTTACTCAATTGAGCAATGTTGGTATCAAAAATCATTTAGTAAAAAGACTTAATATGAGGGAACAACTTGTTAAGTTAGTTGAAATTATTCCAATTGAATTTATTGTTAGAAATATTGCAACAGGATCTTTGACAAAAAGATTGGGAATAGAGGATGGGACAGTGCTTGATTATCCACTAGTTGAATATTGCTTAAAAAATGATGATCTTGGAGATCCTCTTGTAAGCAGAGAACATATTTTAGCATTTAAATGGATGGATGTTTTCGAATTAGATTTTATTTATGAAGAAGTAAGAAGAATAAATGACTTTCTGCAAGGCATGTTTAGAGGTGTTGGAATTAAATTAGTAGATTTTAAAGTTGAATTTGGGAGAAGTGAAAGTGCTAACAAAAGAGAAATCATGCTTGCTGATGAAATTAGTCCTGATACGTGCAGACTTTGGGACATGAGAACAGATAAAAAACTAGATAAAGATAGATTTAGAAATAATCTTGGAAACTTAGTTGAAGCCTACCAGGAAGTAGCAATTAGACTAAATATATTGCACGAACAATCAAATATTAGACCACTAACTTATCCTAAACCTAAAGCAGTAAAAATTAAGAAAAAATGAAAGTAAAAGTAATAGTCACTTTAAAAACAGGAGTGCTAGATCCACAAGGTAAAGCAATTCAACAAACTTTAAATGGAATGACCTTTGATAATGTTTCAGAAGTAAGACAAGGTAAATATTTTGATATTGAGGTAAATGAGAGCGATGAAAATAAAGCTAAATCACAAGTAGAAGTAATGTGTAAAAAGCTTTTAGCAAACCTAGTTATTGAGGATTATAAAATCTTGTAACTACTGAATGAAATCATCTGTAATTATATTCCCTGGTTCAAATTGTGATAGAGACATGGATGTGGCTCTTAAGAAATTTGGGTTTAAAAATCAAATGGTTTGGCACAATGATTCAAATATTCCTAAAAGTGATTTAATTGTTCTCCCAGGAGGTTTTTCTTATGGAGATTACCTTCGATGTGGAAGTATTGCTGGAAAATCTAAGATTATTAAATCTGTAATCGATTTTGCAAATTCAGGAGGATTAGTTCTTGGAATTTGTAATGGTTTTCAAATACTCACTGAGACAGGTTTGTTACCAGGAATACTCCAACAAAATAAATACTTAAACTTTATTTGTAAAAATGTTTTTGTAAAAATTAAAAATAAAGAAAATAAATATTTTAAAAAAATTAAAAAAGAAGTTTTAGAACTTCACATTGCTCACAACGAAGGAAATTACTTTTGTTCAAACGATGAATTAAAGTCAATTGAAGATAATGGTCAAATTGCGGTTACATATTGTGACCATAAGGGAAATGAAGATGAAAAAAATAACCCAAATGGTGCCTTAAAAAATATAGCTGGAATATTTAATAAAGATAAAAATATTTTGGGTATGATGCCACATCCAGAAAGAATGATTGATCCATTTCTTTCAGGTGAAGATGGATCATTATTTTTTAGTAATTTAATTGAAAGTTTATAATGGTTGAAGTTAATGAAAAAATAGCAATAGAGCATGGATTAAAAAGTGACGAATATAAAAAAATCTGTGATCTTTTAAAAAGAACGCCAAATATTACTGAATTGGGTGTTTTTTCGGCAATGTGGAATGAGCATTGCTCTTACAAGTCATCAAGAAAACATTTAAAAAAATTACACACAAAAGGTGAACAGGTAATTCAGGGTCCAGGAGAAAATGCTGGAGTCGTGGATATTGATGACGATGATGCAATTGTATTTAAAATAGAAAGTCATAACCATCCTTCATTTATTGAGCCTTATCAAGGGGCAGCTACAGGTGTTGGTGGGATTATGAGAGATGTATTTACAATGGGCGCCAGACCTATTGCAAACTTAAACTCTATTCATTTTGGCTCACCCAACCATGAAAAAACAAGAAATCTATTAAGAGGAGTTGTCAAAGGTATTGGCGGATATGGTAACTGTATTGGTGTTCCAACAATAGCTGGTCAAACTTGCTTTGATGAGTCTTATAATGGAAATATTTTAGTAAACGCAATGACATTGGGTTTAGTTAATAAAAATAAAATATTTTATTCAAAAGCTGCGGGAATTAACAAACCAGTTATTTATGTTGGCTCAAAAACAGGGAGAGATGGGATACATGGTGCAAGTATGGCATCCGCAATTTTTGACGACAAAATAGAAGAAAAAAAACCTACTGTTCAAGTTGGTGACCCATTCACAGAAAAACTTCTACTTGAAGCTTGTCTTGAACTTATGGCAGGTAAATCAATAATATCAATTCAAGATATGGGCGCTGCAGGTTTAACATCTTCTAGTATTGAAATGGCATCTAAAGGAGATTTAGGTATTGAAATAGATTTAACAAAAGTTCCTTGTAGAGAGGAAAATATGACACCTTATGAGATAATGCTCTCAGAAAGCCAAGAGAGAATGCTTATAGTTTTAGAGGAAGGAAAAGAAAATGAAGCAAAAAAAATATTTGATAAATGGAATTTAGACTTTGCTGTAATCGGAAAGACAACAGATAGTAAAAATATTGAATTATTTTTCAAGAATGAAAAAGTTGCTAAAATTCCGATTGATTTTTTAGCGGAGAATGCACCTATGTATGATCGAAAATGGATAAAAGCAAAACTTCCAAAAGAAAATAAATTTTCAAAAGATCGATTTAAATCTTTAAAACTTGGTGATTGTTTAAAAAAAATTTTAATTGATCCAAATATTGCAGATAAAGAATGGATCTGGAACCAGTATGATCATACAGTTATGGGCGATACCATACAAAAACCTGGAGGGAATGCTGGTGTTGTTAGAGTTCATGGCACAAACAAAGCTGTTGCCGCATCTATAGACTCTTCGGCAACTTATTGTCATGCACACCCATTAACAGGAGGTAAACAAGTAGTTTGTGAAAGTTGGAGAAATATGATTTCAGTAGGTGCAAAACCAATAGCAATTACAAATTGCCTAAATTTTGGTAACCCAGAAAAAGAGAAAAATATGGGTGAATTTGTTGAATGTGTAGAAGGGATTGCAGAAGCATCTAAATATTTAAATTACCCAGTGGTTTCAGGAAACGTCTCTTTTTATAATGAAACAAAAGATAAGGGAATTAAACCCACTCCTTCAATTGGAGGTGTAGGATTACTATCTGATTATAAAAAAATGATGACAATGGAATTAAAAAATGAGGGCAATTATCTTTTTGTTGTTGGCAAAACCGAAGGACATTTAGATCAATCAATATTTGCAAGAAACATATTATCTGAATTTAATGGTCCTCCGCCAGAAATTAATTTATTCAACGAAAAACAAAATGGAATGACTATTTTGAATTTAAAGAATAAAAATTTAATTGAGACCTGTCATGATGTATCCTTAGGAGGGATTTTAACTGCTATATCTAAAATGAGCATTAAGAGTGGAAAAGGCATAAAATTATTTCCTTTTGAAAGCTTAGTAAATAAATTTGAGTATTTTTTTGGTGAAGATCAAGGAAGATATATTATAGAAATCAAACCAGAAAATTTAGAAAATGTTAAAAATATGCTTAAAAAAGACTCAATTCATTTTGATAAATTAGGATTAGTTGAAAGTGATGAAATAACATACGGAAATGATCTGAAAATACCAATTGAACAAATCAAACTAGACTATAAAAAATGGTTAAAGGAATATATGGTTAACTAATGGCAATGGATTTAAAAGAAATTGAGAGCTTAATAAAAGAAGCATTACCAGATGCTAAGATAGAAATTCAGGATCTTGCAGGAGATGGTAATCATTACTCTGCTACAGTAATTTCGTCGCAATTTGCAGGAAAGAGTAAAATTCAACAACACAAAATGGTATACAATTCACTAAAGGGAAAAATGGGCAACGAATTACATGCATTAGCAGTTAAAACTAAGGAGAACTAAATGGATAATCAAACTAAAGAATTAATTAATAATGAGATTAAAAATAATGAAGTATGCTTATTTATGAAAGGCACACCAGATGCACCTCAGTGTGGATTTTCCATGGCTGTTACAAATATTTTAAAAATACTTGAAGTGAATTTTAAAGGTGTAAATGTTTTAGCTGATCAAAGTCTTAGAGAAGGAATTAAAGTATTTAGTGACTGGCCTACAATCCCGCAGTTATACGTAAAAAATGAATTCATTGGTGGATGTGATATTGTTAAAGAAATGTACGAGAGTGGAGAATTAGCAAAACTTCTTGAAGATAACGGAATAGAATTTAAAAAGAAAAGTTAAAATTACTTTTGATGTTATAAATTAATTATCTAGAATAATACTCAATTACGAGATTAGGCTCCATCACAACAGGATAAGGAACTTCCTCAAATTTTGGAATTCTTACAAATTTAACTTTTTTATTTTTTTCATCTAATTGTAAATACTCTGGAACTTCTCTTTCTTTATTAGCAAGAGCTATGTCGATCAAAGCTAATTGTTTTGATTTGTCTCTTATTTCAATACTGTCTTCTTCTTTAACTTGGTAGCTCGAGATATTTACTTTTTTACCATTAACTCTAACGTGTCCATGATTTATTAATTGTCTGGATGAAAAAATAGTATTTGATAATTTTGATCTATAAATTACTGCATCTAATCTTCTCTCAAGCAGACCAATTAAATTTTCTGCAGTATCACCTTTTTTCATAATAGCTTTTTTATACATATTTCTAAATTGTCTTTCATTCATATTACCATAATAACATTTTAGTTTTTGTTTTGCTTGTAATTGAATTCCATAATCTGAAGGTTTTGCTGATTTAGTTTGACCGTGTTGTCCTGGGGGGTAAGCTCGTGTATTAAAAGGACTTTTAGGTCGTCCCCATAAATTAACTTTTAGTCTTCTATCTACCTTGTGTTTTGAGTTTAATCGTTTTGTCATACTGTGATTATGGGGTTTATAGACATGAAAATATTTTTGTCAATCAAGGTTTTTTAGTAAGACCCGCAAATACGCTTGATAATATGCGTATTTCTTTTTGAGATAGTTCCATTTTATAAAAAATACTTCTTAAATTTTCCAACATTATCGGTTTTTTAGCTTTTTGTTTAAAAAAGTTTTGATTTTCTAAATTTGAAAAACAAAAATTTAACATTTTGGATATTTCTTTTTTTGTAGCTTTTTGTATTTTTTTTGACTTTTGAAAACTGTAGGTATTTTTTGAAATTAAAAAAGAAACCGCTTGTGCTACAATAACTAGGCTATGTGATAAATTCAATGATCTGAATTTACTGTCACTAGGTATTTGTAAAGTATAATCAGCATAACTAATTTCATTATTTGTTAATCCAGATGCTTCTGAGCCAAATAAAAAGGTTACTTTTTTATTAAAATTTATTTGTTTTAAATCTTCTAAAGAAATATGTTTTATATTTTTATTTCTAAATCTTGCCGATGTTGCAATTAAAATATCTGTTTTGTTTAAGGATTTTTCTAAATTAGGATAAACTTTTGATTTCTTGATAATATCTTTAGCTCCAACGGATGTTGCAATAATTTTGTCATTTGGAAATATTGGTTTTGGATCAATTAATAATAAATTTTTAAAACCAAAATTTTTAATGCCTCTAGCACACAGACCAATATTTTCTGATAATTGAGGTTTATGAAGAATGAAAGATATGTTGTTTAAATTCATTAAGAACTTGCAGGTGCATTATCTTTAAACAATTTGTAATCAAGACTATCTATTAGAGCTTTAAATGATGCATCAATAATATTTGGTGATACACCTATTGTGAACCAATTCTTTCCTTGAGAATCTGTACTTTCAATAGAAACTCTAGTCACTGCCTCTGTTCCTGTATTTAATATTCTAACTTTATAATCAACCAGTCTTAAATCTTTAAGGTAATCAGAATACTTCGAAATTTTCTTTATGTTGTTTCTAATGGCATTATCTAGAGCATTTACAGGTCCATTACCCTCTCCTTCACATACAATGGTTTCCCCATCTACTTCTAATTCTGCTTTAGCATAGGAAATTATTTCTCCTGAAAAATTTTTTTTTACTGATACATCATATGCTTTAATGATTAAATATCTTGGTATTTCACCAACTATTCTTCTTGCGAGTAATTCAAATGATGCATCAGCTCCATCATAACTATATCCAATAAATTCTCTTCCTTTAACTTCTTCAAGAAGCTGTTTGATTTTTGGGTCATTTTTCTTAATATCAATCCCAATCGTACTAAGTCTTGACAAAATGTTAGACTGACCTGCTTGATCTGATACTACAATATTTCTAACATTTCCAACCTCCATAGGATCTATATGTTCATAAGTTTTAGGATCTTTTTGAACAGCAGATACATGCATTCCCCCTTTATGAGAAAATGCTGCCGCACCAACATACGGCAAGTGTTTATTTGGTTTTCTATTTAAAATTTCATCAAGAAGTCTTGAACATTGAGTTAAATGCTTAATATTCTCACTCTTAATATTAATTTCAAATTGTTTTGAAAATTCATTTTTTAAATGCAAGGAAGGGATAATTGACATTAAATTCGCATTTCCACATCTCTCACCAAGGCCATTAATAGTTCCTTGAATTTGTCTAACCCCAGCTTGTACAGCTATTAAAGAATTTGCAACTGCATTTTCAGTGTCATTGTGAGCATGAATACCTAGATTTTTTCCAGGTACGTGCTTAATTACATCGGTAACAATCTCTGAAATTTCATGCGGTAAAGTTCCACCATTTGTATCACATAAAATAACCCATCTCGCACCCTCATCGTATGCTGATCGAATGCAATTCAATGCATATTCTTTATCAGATTTATAGCCATCAAAAAAATGTTCAGCATCAAACATAAATTCTTTACCAGAATTTATTACATGTTTAGCACTTTCACTGATATTTTTTAAATTTTGATCTTTTGAAATACCTAGAGCTACATCCACATGAAAATCCCATGATTTTCCAAATAAACAAATTGAGTTTGCTTTTGAATTAATTAATGATGAAATCATAGGATCGTTTTCAGCACTATGCTCAGTTTTTTTTGTCATACCAAATGCTGTGAGGGTTGAATGATTAAATGAATATTCTTTGTTAAAAAACTCTGTGTCCGTGGGATTTGCTCCAGGCCACCCACCTTCGATGTAGTCCACACCCAAGTTGTCTAAAGCGTTTGAGATTTTTTCTTTATCGTCTAAAGAAAAATCAACTCCTTGTGTTTGTGCGCCATCTCTTAAAGTGGTATCAAAAATATATATTTTGTCTGTCATTATTTAAATTTCCACGCGGTTTTACCATTTTTATCCTCTATTTGAACTCCTTTTTCTAAAAGCTCATTACGAATTTGGTCTGCTAATTGGTAATTTTTAAGGTCTCTAGCTTCATTTCGTTCTTTTATTTTGGCCTCTATAAATTCCTCGCTGACCTCAGATTTTATTTTTTTGAAGTTTGCCCACTCATCTTGATCTTGAGTCAATAGTCCAATGAAATTGCAAGCCGATACAAACAATTGTTTGTCCTCCAAGTTTCCATTTTGTGATTTTTCAAATAATTTATGTAGATTGGCTATGTACTTTGGAGTATTCAAATCGTCATATAATGGATAAAGATTTTCATCAGAAATTAATTTTGGTTTGTCAACTTTGACATAGCTTTTGTACCATTTATCTATAGTCTTTTGACTTTCCTCTAAAAGTTTTTTATTCCAATCTAAAGGTTGTTTATAATGGGTACTTATTAAAGCCAATCTTAGAGCTTGGCCATTAATAGTTTTTTTAAAATCACTTATTTTTAAAATATTACCTTGTGATTTTGCCATTTTTTCATTTGAAAGTGTAATAAAACCATTGTGCACCCAATAATTTGAAAATACATCAGTATCATTAGCACATCTTGATTGAGCAATTTCATTTTCATGATGAGGAAAAATTAAATCTCTCCCACCTCCATGAATATCAAATTTCAATCCAAGGTATTTTTTTGACATAGCAGAACATTCTAAATGCCAACCCGGTCTACCTTTTCCCCAGGGAGACTGCCAGCTAGGTTCGTCGTCTTTAGATGGTTTCCATAATACAAAATCCTCCGCATTCTTCTTGTAACTTGATACCTCAACCCTAGATCCAGATATTAAATCATCAATTTTTTTATTTGATAACTTTCCATATTCTTTAAATTTTTTTACTTCAAAATAAATATGATTATTACTTTCATAAGCATAACCTTTAGATATTAAAGAGTTGATCATCTCAATCATTTCGTTAATATTTTCTGTTGCTCTTGGTTGAAAACTTGGATCTTCACAGTTAAGATATTTACAGTCATCTTGGAAATTTTTATTTGTATTATTTGTTAAATCTTTAATTGAAATCTTCTTTTCTTTTGCTGAATGTATTATTTTATCATCAATATCTGTTATGTTTCTGATATAAGTAACTTTATCGTTACCATATTTGCACTTTAATACTTTAAAAAGAATATCGAACACAACTAAAGGTCTCGCATTACCAATGTGAGGATCATCATAAACAGTTGGACCACAGACATACATTTTAATATTATTAATATCTATAGGCTGAAATTTTTCTTTATTTCCGCCATAAGTATTTGTTAAAAAAATATCTTTATTCATTACTCAAGGAATATACTTTAATTTAAGATTTGTGAATCTATTTGATTAGCTTGGAATCTTGCAAACTGGAATAGGATCCATTTTATGCAAGTTTGCGTTTCTAATTTTGATATATTTTTCTCTATTTATTGAATTTTTATTTTCCATAGCTTCTTCAAGCTCTTTATAACTTAATCCAAGTTGTCCTTCATCTGTTCTACCGTCATCCCATAATCCATCTGTTGGGGGAGCATCGATAATTTCTTGTGAAATATTTAACTCTTTTCCTAATTCCCAAACTTCAGTTTTATTGCAATCAGCAATTGGAGATATATCTACCCCACCATCTCCATACTTTGTATAAAAACCTACTCCAAAATCCTCCACTTTATTTCCTGTTCCTACTACTATTCCATTATTAGCAGCAGCTACTTGGTAAAGTGTAGTCATTCTTAGTCTTGCCCTTGAATTTGCCATACCGTGTAAACTATCAAAATTTTTTAAAGTTTTTTCAAATGTTGAAAAAAGACTATCAAGCTCAACAGTAATTCCCTCAACATTTTTAAAATTTTCTTTTAACCACTCTTGATGTTTTAAGCTTAAGTCATGCTGTGAACTTTTTTGTTTAATTGGCATAGATAGTACAATAGTTTTTAGCCCTGTCATTGCACTCAATGTGCTGGAAACAGAAGAATCTATACCTCCTGAAATCCCAATAACCAAAGATTCAGCTTTTTTTGGCATCGAATTTACATAATTCAATATCCAGTCTTTAATAAATATTATTTTTTTGGCGGGTTCCATGTTTAAAATATAATAAATAATTTAAAAAATTAAATGATTAAGATGCCGCTCTGATACCATTTTTAGCATACAAGGTATTCTTTTTAATCTCATCTGAAATTAAAAAGGCTAATTCAAGAGCTTGATTTGCGTTTAATCTTGGATCACATTGAGTATGATATCTGCTTGATAAATCTGTGTCTGATATTTTTTGTGCTCCACCAGTACATTCTGTCACATTTTGTCCAGTCATTTCAATATGAAGACCTCCTGCATATGATCCTTCGCTTTGATGAACTGCAAAAACATTTTTAACTTCATTTAGAACATTATTAAACGGTCTTGTCTTAAATCCTGTTGAGGATTTAATTGTATTGCCGTGCATCGGGTCACATGACCAGATAACATTAAGACCTTCTTTTTTAATACCTCTTATTAGTTTTGGCAAAAACTTTTCAACTTTGTCATGACCAAATCTAGAAATTAATGTAATTTTACCTTTTTCATTTTTAGGATTAATTATTTCACAAATTTTTGCGATCTCTGATGGATCAGATGTTGGTCCACATTTAATTCCAATAGGATTTTCAATTCCTTTACAAAATTCAACATGACCTCCATCGATTTGTCTTGTTCTATCACCTATCCAAACAAAATGAGCAGATGTGTCATGATATTCACCAGTCGTCGAATCTATTCTAGTCATAGCTTCTTCGAACGGCAAATGTAAAGCCTCATGTGATGTCCAGAAATTAACAGTGTACAATCTTCTATTAAAATCAGATGTTATTCCGCAAGCTTCCATAAATGCAAGTGCATCAGCTATTTTATCCTCTAATTCCTTAAATTTTTTGGCTTGGGCTGCAGATTTTATATATCCTAAATTCCACATATGAACATTTTTTAAATCAGCAAAGCCACCATTTGAAAATGCTCTTAACAAATTTAATGTTGAAGCAGATTGCGAATAAGCTCTGAATAATCTCTTTGGATCATATGCTCTACCCTTTTCAGTAAATTCAATAGAGTTAATATTGTCTCCTAAATAACTAGGTAGCTCGACATCTCCAATTTTTTCCGTTGGTGCGCTTCTTGGTTTAGAAAATTGACCAGCAATTCTTCCAAGTTTCACAACAGGCAAAGATGCAGAATATGTGAGCACGAGAGACATCTGTAACATTAATTTAAAATAGTCCCTTATATTGTCTGGATGAAATTCTGCAAAACTTTCTGCACAGTCCCCACCTTGTAGTAGGAAAGCTTTGCCATCAACAACATTGGCTAACTGATCTTTAAGATGTCTTGTTTCACCGGCAAATACTAAAGGAGGAAAATTTTTTAATTTACTTAAAACTAAATTTAATTCATCCTCATCCTCATATTTAGGGATGTGCTTAACTGGATAATTTTTCCAACTATTTACTTTCCATTTTTTCATATTCAACCTATGAGTGTTCTAGCAGAGTTTTAATATTATTCAACAGTGACAGATTTTGCTAAATTTCTTGGCTTATCAATATCATAACCTTTTTCTAATGCTGAATAAAAAGCAAGTTTTTGTAAAGGAAGTGTCATTAAAAAAGGAATTAAATCATCATCAAGTTGATCAACTTCAATCTTTTCCCAAATATTTTCTGAAATAACTTCATCCTTATTTTTATTTGTAATCAATAAAACTTTAGCACCTCTGGCTATTACTTCTTGCATATTAGAAATCGTTTTTTTGTAATGCTCATCTCTCGGGGCCAAAACAACTACTGGCATACCCTCTTCTATAAGTGCCAATGGTCCATGTTTCATTTCACCAGCTGGATATCCCTCAGCATGAACATAAGCCAATTCTTTTAATTTTAGTGCACCCTCTAAAGCAATTGGGAATGAATTACCTCTTCCTAAAAACATAGAACCTTTAGCTTTAGCAAAAACCTTACCAATATTTAATATTTTTTGATCTTGTCTAAGAGTTTTTTTTGCAGAATTCGATAAATTTAATATATTTTTTATTTTTGATTTATACTCTTTTCCGTTAATGCACTTTTGATCAAAAGAAATTTTTGTTGATAAGATATATAAAACTAGCATTTGACCTATAAATGCTTTAGTTGAAGCTACACCAATTTCTTGTCCACAATAAATAGGTAATACTAAATCAGCGTTTCGTGCAATCGAGCTCTCAATAACATTAACTATCGCACAAGTTTTCATTTTATTTTTTTTACATAAATCTAATGCTGCATATGTGTCCGCAGTCTCTCCTGATTGAGAAACAAAAATATATAGACAATCTTTTTTAAATCTAACTTTTCGGTATCTAAATTCTGAAGCTATATCAACTGAAATATCTAGATTTGTATTTTGTTCCATCCAATATTTTGCAATTAAACACGAATGAAACGCAGTACCACATCCAATTAACATTGCAGATTTAAAAGAGCTTATTTTCCAAGGAAAATTGTAAATATTAATTTGATTATTAAACTTATCAATATACTCATTAATACAATCGTTTATAGTTGAAGGTTGTTCGTCTATTTCTTTCTCCATAAAGTATTTATAATCGCCTTTGTCATAATTTAATTCATCTTTAGATAAATTCATCACTTTTTTATTTATTTTTAATCCTTCGTTATCAAAAAAATCTATATGATCTTTTTTGACAAAACAAAACTCTCCATCATCTAAATAAGAAATTTTATTTGTCATAGACTTTAGTGCATAAGAATCTGAGCCTAGATAATTTTCATTTGGTCCATAACCAACTGCTAAGGGAGAACCTCTTCTTGCTCCTATCATTAAATCATTTTGACCTTTAAATATAATTCCAAGTGCAAAACTACCATGAAGTTTTTTAAGAACTTTTATTATTGTATTTTTTAATGAATTCTTTTTTAAGTAATCTGTTACTAAATGAGCTATTACTTCTGTATCTGTTTGTGATTTAAAGATATAACCTTTTTTTTCCAAAATTTTTTTTAATATTGTTGAATTTTCAATAATTCCATTGTGAACCACTGAGACTTCTTCGGAAGAATGAGGATGAGCATTAATTTTACTAGGTTTGCCATGTGTTGCCCACCTTACATGTCCAATGCCGATATCGCCTTTGAGGTTAAATTTATTAATGTCTCTCTCTAAAACATCGACCCTACCCTCGCACTTAACTTCATTTATGTTTCCATTGACCAAAGTAGCAATACCAGCTGAATCATATCCCCTGTACTCAAGTTTTTTTAAGGAGTTAATTATTCTACCAGATACTTCTTTTGAGCTGATTATTCCGACTATACCGCACATTTATTTTTTTCTTTTATATTTTTTAACTTCAATTTGATTAGATCTTGTTAATGCCAATGAGCCTTTAGCAACTTTTTTTGTAATAACAGATCCAGCTCCAATTACACTTTTTTTTTCTAGCTTAACTGGAGCGACTAAAGATGTATTTGATCCAACAAAAACATCATCATCAATAATAGTTTTCATTTTTTTAACACCGTCATAATTACATGTAATTGTTCCTGCTCCAATATTAACTTTTTTACCAAGTTTTGAGTCTCCGACATAAGAAAGATGACTTAGTTTCGAATTTTTACCTATTATACTTTTTTTAACTTCAACAAAATTTCCAACTTTTGATCCAGACTTTAGTATTGTGCCTGGCCTTAACCTTGCGTAAGGACCAACATTTACATTGCTTTCTATTTTTACTCCCTCTAAATGAGAGAAAGATAAAATTCTTACATTATTACCTAATGAAACATTATCTGAAATAACAACATATGGATCAATAGTTACATTTTTGCCAATTTTAGTATTTTTTGAAAAAAATACTGTTTCAGGAGCGGTCATTTTAACACCACTTTTTATAAATTTATTTCTAAGTTTTATTTGTTCGTTCTGAAATTTTTTTTGTTTCATTTGATATTTTTATATATTTGGGTATTAGTTTAATTAATTCACAATATATTTCTTAATAATACTTTTAAATGGCACAAAAATTTACAATTCTGTTTGATCTTGATGGAACATTAGTTGATACAGCACCAGATTTGATACGTGCTCATAATCATGTAATGAAAAAATTTGGTTATCCAACCAAAACTTTAGGTGAATTAAAAAATGCTGTCGGCAAAGGTGCAAAGGCAATGATGGCAAAAGCTAACGGTCAGTGGAAATGGTTTGATGAAAAAATTCAAAATGAAATGACAAATGAGTTTTTAACTTACTATGGTGATAATATTTTACATGAGAGTAAATTAATTAATGGTGTTAAAGAATTTCTAAATTGGTGCAAAAAAGAAAATATTTCGATGGCTGTTTGCACTAATAAGACTGAACATTTAGCGGTTGATCTTTTAAAGAAAATTGGAATTTATGATTATTTTGAGTATGTTGCAGGTTATAATACTTTTGAATATTGTAAGCCAGACCCTAGGCACTTAACCACAACTATCCAAATTTTAGATGGTAAAATAAATAAATCAATTATGATCGGAGATAGTGAAACAGATGCAAATGCTGCTAAAGCAGCTGAAATTCCAATAATTTTACTCAAATATGGTTATACAGAAAAGCATTCAAACGAAATTTATCATAATCACCTAATTAAAGACTTTGTCGGAATTGAAAAAATAGTAACTGAATATCTTTAATATTGATTAATTTAATTTAACTATTAAAACAAAATAACAACCTAGGAATTATTTTGTTGTTAAACACTGTTAAAGTATACCCGTCTAAAATCAAACTTCCAAAGAAGAAACAGCTTGCGTGGAAAATAGCGATGATTGCTAGTGATAATGCAAATTTAAATAATGATTCAGTGGAAATGGTTATCAACAGAATAATAGATAATGCTTCTGTAGCGATAGCATCCTTAAACAGAAAACCAGTTATATCAGCAAGAGAAATGGCTAAATGTCATGTTAGAAAATTAGGATCCACTGTTTTCGGAATTAACTCTAAAACAAAATTTGATCCTGAATGGGCTGCGTGGGCAAATGGAACGGCAGTTAGAGAATTAGATTTTCACGATACTTTTTTAGCAGCAGATTATAGTCACCCAGGTGATAACATTCCTCCAATTTTGGCTGTTGGACAAAAACTTAATCGAAGTGGATTAGATCTCTTAAGAGGTATAATTACTGCTTACGAAGTACAAGTCAATTTAGTAAAAGCAATTTGCTTACACAAACATAAAGTTGACCATATTGCTCACTTAGGACCTAGTGTTGCAGCTGGAATTGGTTCAATGTTAAAATTAAATACTGAAACTATTTATCAAGCTGTACAACAAGCTCTTCATGTTAGTATTTCAACTCGTCAATCTAGAAAAGGTGAAATATCAAGTTGGAAAGCATATGCTCCCGCTCATGCTGGTAAGTTAGCAATTGAAGCAGTTGATAGAGCTATGAGAGGTGAAGGCGCTCCTAGTCCTATTTATGAAGGAGAAGACAGTGTTATTGCTAGAATACTAGATGGAAAGAATGCAAAATACTACGTTCCATTACCTAAAAAGAATGAACCGAAAAAAGCAATTTTAGAAACGTATACAAAAGAATACTCGGCAGAATATCAAGCACAAGCATTGATAGATATTGGCAAAAAATTAAATAAAAAAATTTCAGATTTAAAAAACATTAAAAAAATAGATATCTATACTAGCCACCATACGCATTTTGTAATTGGAACAGGTGCTAATGATCCTCAAAAAATGGATCCGAATGCATCAAGAGAAACTTTAGATCACTCTATTATGTACATTTTTGCTGTAGCTTTAGAGGACGCAGATTGGCATCATGTAAAGTCGTATACTAAGGCTAGAGCAAATAAAAAAAGCACAATTAAAATATGGAAATCAATAACAACTCATGAAAATAAAAAGTGGACCAAAAAATATCATCATCCAGATCCAAAAAAGAAATCATTTGGGGCAAAAGTTTTAGTTACTTTAAATAATGGTAAAAAAATATCCGAGGAGCTTGAAAAAGCTGATGCACATCCATTTGGAGCAAGACCTTTTGAAAGAAAAGATTATATTAAGAAATTTTTAACTTTAACAAATAAAATATTATCAAAAAAAGAAAGTGATAGATTTTTAAAAACTGTGCAAAATTTAAAAAAATTAAAAAAAGGGAGTCTCGATAGATTAAATATCGAGGTGAACAGGAAATATTTAAAGAAAAATAATAAAAAAGGTATTTTTTAAAATGCATTTTGTTGAAAAAGATTTAACACAAAAAAGAATTGATTTAGATGCTAAACTTAAATCTAATAAAATTCTAAGAGTACCTGGTGCCTACAATCCCTTAACAGCTAAATTGATAGAAGAAATAGGTTATGATGCAGTCTATGTGTCTGGCGGTGTAATGGCTAATGATTTAGGATTTCCAGATATTGGATTAACAACTCTTCAAGATGTTAGCACAAGATCTTATTTAATTTCTAGAGTAACAAATCTTCCAACAATTGTTGATATTGATACTGGATTTAAGTCATGCAAAGAAACAATTGAGACATTTGAAGAATTTGGAGTTGCTGCCGTTCATTTGGAAGATCAGATTGAGCAGAAAAGATGTGGCCATTTAGATAACAAAGAACTTATCTCAAAAGAGAAAATGGTTGAAAAGATAAAAGAATGCGTGTCCTCAAGAAAAGACAAAAATTTTAAGATTATAGCAAGATCAGATGCAAAAAGTGTTGAAGGAATTGATAGTATGATTGATAGATGTAAGGCTTATATTGATGCAGGAGCTGAGGTAATATTTCCAGAAGCTTTAGAAGATGAGAAGGAATTTGAATTCGTTAGAAAATCCCTTGATTGTTATCTTTTAGCAAACATGACAGAGTTTGGAAAATCAAAATTACTCAATTATAAACAACTTGAAGAATTGGGATATAATATTGTTATTTATCCAGTATCCACTCAAAGATTAGCAATGAAAAATGTTGAGGACGGTTTACGTGCCATTTTTGCTGATGGACATCAAAACAATATTATTGATAAAATGCAAACGCGGAAAAGATTATACGATTTAGTAGAATACGAAAAATATAATGCTTTAGACGAAAAGATTTATAATTTTAATACAGATGGGCATGAATAATGAGTGATGATATCAAAAAAGGGTTATTAGGTATAGTTGTTGACGAAACAGAAGTTTCAAAAGTAATGCCAGAAATCAATTCTTTGACTTATAGAGGATATGCCGCTCAAGATTTATGTGCGAAATGTAAATTTGAAGAGGTCGCTTATCTAATACTCAATGGTGAACTGCCAACCAAAAAACAATTAAAAAAATTTGAAAAAGTGGAAAGAAATGAGAGAAAGCTATCTAAAACATTATTAGATGATATTAAGAAGTTTCCAAAAAAAGCTCATCCTATGGATGTTGCTAGAACAGCAGTTAGTATTATGGGACTTGAAGACAAAGAAACCAAAGATAATTCCCCTAAAGCCAATATGCGAAAAGTTATGAGAATTTTTGCAAAAATGCCAGTTGCTCTAGCTGCATTTTATAGAGCAAGGAAAGGAAAAAAGATTATTCCACCCAAAAAAAATCTATCTTTTTCAGAAAATTTTTTTCATATGTGTTTTGGAAAGGTTCCAAACAAAGATATAGTTAAAGCGTTTGATGTATCTCTAATTTTATATGCAGAACACAGTTTTAATGTTTCAACTTTTACAGCAAGAACAATAACAAGTAGTTTATCTGATATTCACGGTGCAATTACTGGTGCAATAGCAAGTTTAAAAGGTCCTCTTCATGGAGGTGCTAACGAAGAAGTCATGCATATGATGAATAAAATTAAAAAACCAGAAAACGCACTAAAATGGATAAATAAAGCTTTAGATAATAAAGATGTTGTTATGGGATTTGGCCATAGAGTTTATAAAAGTGGAGACTCTAGAGTTCCCACGATGAGAGAATATTTTGGTAAAGTTGCAAAGATTAAAAAAGATAAAAAGTTTGAAAAGATTTATGACATTGTTGAAAAAGTAATGATTGATAGAAAAAATATTCATCCAAACGTAGATTACCCTACTGGACCGACTTATCATTTGATGGGTTTTGACACTGATTTCTTTACTCCTATTTTTGTTATTTCAAGAATTACTGGTTGGTCTGCCCATATTATAGAACAACATGCTGCTAATAAATTAATTAGGCCTTTAGCAAGTTACAAAGGTAGTAAACACCGCAAAGTTCTTCAATTAAATCAAAGATAAATTAATATTTTAATCAAGGTCTAATTTTCCACATTGTACTCTTGTAAATACGCAAGTTGAATAATGGTATGTAGTTTTCACATCCTTAACCACACCTAAAGCCCCACCCTCTATTGTTCCTGTAACTGTGTTACAGCCAGTAACTAATGTGAATAAACCAACTATCAATATTCTTAAGAAAAAGCTTCTGTCCATGATCCTCTGGTTGAAGCTTTAGAGTATTCTGTAGCTCTACCTTCAAAGAAGTTCATATGTTCCACTGCATTCAACATGGTATCAAGCCAAGTTAATGGATTTTTTTGAACGTCATAAATAGGTTCTAAGCCTAACTGATCTAATCTTCTATTTGCAATAAACCTTATATATTCTTTAACCTCTTTTGCTGTTAAACCTTCCATAGGTCCCATTTCAAAAGCTAGATCAATAAACGAATCTTCATGCTCAACAATAGTTCTGCATGCCTCATAAAGTTCTTTTTTAAGTTTTGGTGTCCATATTTCAGGGTTTTCTTTAATAAACTCTTTAAAGACTCTAATCATTGAATTACAGTGAAGCGTTTCATCTCTTACTGACCAAGTAACAATTTGGCCCATACCCTTCATCTTATTATGTCTTGGGAAGTTAAGTAAGATGGCAAAACTTGCAAATAATTGTAAACCTTCTGTGAATGCACTAAATACAGCAACTGTTTTTGCAATATCTTCTTTTGAATTTACATTAAAACCTTGCATGTAATCATATTTATCCTTCATTTCTTTGTACTTCATGAAAGCCGAATATTCTGACTCTGGCATTCCAATTGTATCAAGTAGATGTGAATAAGCTGCAACGTGAACGGTTTCCATAGATGCAAATGCGGTCATCATCATTAGCACTTCAGTTGGTTTAAATACTGTTGTGTAGTGTCTTAAGTAGCAATTGTTAACTTCAACATCAGCTTGTGTAAAAAATCTAAAAATCTGAGTTAATAAATTTTTCTCAGGTTGTGACAAATTTTTTTGCCAATCTCTTACATCATCTCCTAGTGGAACTTCTTCAGGCAACCAATGAATCCTTTGTTGTGTTAACCATGCATCATAACACCACGGATATCTAAAAGGTTTATAGACCGGGTTCTCAACTAATAAACCCATTTTTTTTGGTTGAATTATTTCTTTATTAATTTTTTCAGCTACTGACACGATAAACACTCCTCATAATCTTGTTGGTTATTACTTTCTTCTTTTGATTTATAAACGTTAGCTGCAATGTCGGTTGAATTTGCATCATTAACATTTTCAGCACGTTGTATTGATTTAGACCTACAGTAATAAAGACTCTTCAAACCCTTCTTCCAAGCTTGAAGATGAATTTGATGCAAATCTCTTTTATGTACATCTGCAGGTAAAAATAAGTTAATAGATTGAGCTTGAGAAATGTGAGGCGTTCTGTCGGCACTCAAATCCACAAGCCATCTTTGATCTAACTCAAATGCTGTTTTGAAAACATCTTTTTCATCTTGAGTTAAAAAATCTAAATGTGAGACAGATCCTTGGTTAGTTGTAATACTTGACCAAACTTCATCTGTATCTTTTCCATGTTTTTCTAACAATTTTCTTAAATATTTATTACGTACGTTAAAAGATCCTGAAAGAGTTTTATGTGTAAAGCTATTAGCAGCAATTGGCTCAACACCCGGTGATGTTCCACCACATATAATTGAGATAGATGCAGTAGGAGCAATTGCAGTTTTATTTGAAAATCTCTCCATAATACCATAATCAGAAGCATCAGGACATGGTCCTCTTTCTTCGGCTAAATCTTTTGATGCCCTATCCACACTTTTATGAATATGTTCAAATATCTTTTTGTTCCAAGCTTTACTCATAACAGATTCGATTGGAATCATTTTCTTTTGATAATAAGAATGAAGTCCCATCACACCTAATCCAACACTTCTTTCTCTCATTGCTGAATATGTTGCATCACTAAATTGCTCAGGTGCATTTTCAATAAAATCAGTCATAACGTTGTCTAGGAACCTCATGACATCTTGTATAAAGTTTTCATCATCTTTCCATTCATCGTACTTCTCTACATTTAAAGATGATAAACAGCACACAGCAGTTCTGTCTTTTCCATCTTTATCAATTCCTGTTGGAAGTGTAATCTCGCTACAAAGATTTGAAGTTTTAACAGTAAGACCAGCAAGTTTATGATGTTGGGGAATTTGTCTATTAACTGTATCTATGAAAATAATATATGGTTCTCCTGTTTCAATTCTTGCTGTTAATAATCTTATCCATAAATTTCTGGCAGAAACGGTTGCTTGAACAGCTCCATCTTTTGGACTTTTAAGACCCCATTGCTCATCTAATTCGACAGCTCTCATGAACGCATCTGAAACCAAGACGCCATGATGTAAATTTAATGATTTTCTATTAGGATCTCCTCCAGTTGGTCTTCTCATTTCTATAAATTCTTCGATTTCTGGATGATCTATTGGAATGTAACAAGCAGCTGAGCCTCTTCTTAATGAACCTTGGCTAATTGCCATAGTCAAAGAATCCATTACTTTAATGAATGGAATTATGCCTGAAGTTTTACCAACTCTTCCAATTTTCTCACCTATTGATCTTAGATTTCCCCAATAACTTCCAATACCACCGCCTCTTGCAGCTAGCCAAACGTTCTCACTCCACAAATCTAGAATACCATTAAGACTATCGCTAGCTTCATTTAGAAAACAAGATATTGGCAATCCTCTTGTTGTTCCTCCATTTGATAAAACTGGTGTTGCTGGCATGAACCAAAGCTTGCTAATATAGTTATATAATCTTTGAGCGTGTAAATTGTCGTCAGCATAATGACTTGCAACTCTAGCGAATAAGTCTTGAAAAGACTCGTTAGCACCTAAATATCTATCTTTAAGAGTAGCTTTACCGAAGTCAGTTAAATTATTATCTCTGCTTCTATCAATTTTAATTGTTATGCCTTTTGAGTTTTGAAATAGTTCTGTTTCACTATTAAGAGAAAATAAATCTAATCTTTTATCTTTAGGATCTTGACTCACGTTTGGTGTATAATCAGAGACAGCTTTCCTAATAGCTTGTGATAAAATCTTGTTCATTTCGCTCCTTTTTTGTACTATACTTAACTTTGTAAAACAACTAGATGTTGTATGATGGTTTGGTAAATATACTATATGACCAACAAATCAATAGAACATTTATAGAACTTGATAAAAAAATTATCAATAGAAAAATAAACAAAATATAAAAATATTAACATGAAAAATTCAATAAAAATTGATCCTTTTGGCTTTAGAGAGTACGACGCGCGATGGTTGTACCCAGATAATATCAATTTAGAAGGTGTGACAAATTTGGGAAAAGGTTTAGGAACTCAGATCATTAGTCATACAAATAAAAGTAATCCAAGAATCATAGTTGGCCATGATTACAGATCTTATAGTGAAGAAATCAAATCAGCTTTGAAAAAAGGACTTATATCAACAGGTTGTTGTGTTGAAGATGTAGGATTAGCATTATCTCCAATGGTTTATTTTGCACAATTCAATTTAGAGAGTGATGCAGTTGCAATGGTTACTGCTAGTCATAATGAAAATGGTTGGACAGGAGTGAAAATGGGAATCAAGAAAGGTTTAACTCATGCACCAGAAGAAATGCAAGAATTGAAAGATATAACTTTAAATAACAAATTTATTGAAGGTCAAGGAAATGAAAAAGAAATATCTAATTTTCAAAATGTTTATAAAAAAGATCTTATAAATAAAAATAAAATTAAGAAAAAAATTAAAGCTGTTGTTGCCTGTGGCAATGGAACAGCAGGAATATTTGCACCTGACATTTTAAGAGGTATAGGATGTGAAGTTATAGAACTAGATTGTAATTTGGACTATACTTTTCCAAAATATAACCCCAATCCTGAAGATCTTGAAATGCTACATGCTATAAGTAAATGTGTAAAAAAAAACAACGCTGATATTGGATTTGGATTTGACGGTGATGGTGATCGTGTAGGTGTAATAGATAACGATGGTAATGAAATTTTTTCAGATAAAATTGGATTATTGATTGCAAGGAACTTATCTTCAAAACACAAGGGGTCTAAATTTGTTGTAGATGTTAAATCAACTGGGTTATATTCAACAGATGAAGTTCTTAAAAATAACTCGTGTGAAACATTATATTGGAAAACTGGACATTCCCATATCAAAAGAAAAGTAAATAATGAAAAAGCACTTGCGGGCTTTGAAAAAAGTGGTCATTTCTTTTTTAACAAACCTTTAGGTTACGGATATGATGATGGTATAAATTCAGCTATACAAGTTTGCCATTTACTAAATAATAATCATAAAAAAATGAGTGAAATCATAAGTGAATTACCTAATACATATCAATCACCTACCATGGCTCCTTTTTGTGAAGATAATGAAAAATATCAAGTTGTTGAAGAAATAATTAGACAAATTGAGTATTATAAATCAAATAATTTTCAAATTGATAATCAAGAAATTGAGGGCATACTTACAGTAAATGGTATAAGATTTTCTTTTAAAGACGGCTCTTGGGGTTTAATAAGAGCCTCATCTAATAAGCCTTCTCTGGTAGTTGTTACTGAAAGTCCAACATCTGATGAGAGAAAGAAAAAAATCTTCGAATTTATCGACGATTTGCTCCAAAAAACTGGTAAAATAGGTGAATACGACCAAAAAATTTAATTAAAGTTCTAAAAACCTAATTAGAAATAAAGTCCCTATTACATATAAAAATACCCCAAACATTCTTTGAGTTTTATTTTTATCAGTGGTGTGAACCATATTAGCTCCAACTCTAGCCATAAAAGATGTAATTGGAATAAATATCAAAAAGGCAGGAATATTTACAAAACCAATACTTAGAGGAAGATTTGCATTCAGCAAAAAACCAGATGTCAAAAAACCAATTGAACCAATAGATGCTATCACAAATCCTATTGCAGCTGAACTTCCAATTGCTCTACTTATAGGATATCCAAAATATCTTAGGATTGGAACATTCATCATAGCTCCTGTAATACCCATAGGTGCAGATATAAAACCAGAAATGAAACCAAAAGTTGCTTTTGGTAGAAACTTAAACTTTTTATTTTTTTTTAATTCCTGTTTTACTAGTAATAAATATCCACCAAAAAAATATACAACCACAGCAAAAAATAAAACTAAAGATTTTGTATTTAACAATGCTGCCATGTATGTACCAAGCAAAACTCCAAAGATAACAAATAGACCATAAGTTTTTAAAATATTTGTATCTACAGCTTTATGTTTTCTGTGAGTCATCACTGAAACAAAAGCAGTAAAAATTGTAATAGAGAAAGCGGTTCCTACAGAAAGGTGCATCAAATAAGATTTATCTACATCAGCTGTTTCAAAAATAAAAAAAAGTACAGGTACAGATATTAGACCTCCACCTATGCCAAAATAACCTGCAAAAAATCCAACTGGAAAGGCAGTGACTATCATTAACAAAATTAAAAGATAATACTGATTAGATAGAATAGTATTAATCAATTCGACCTGCCGAATGTAATTTAGGAGAAAGTCTTACTTTATCCATAATATGATCTATTTTTTTTACATCCGCATCTCTTACACACATATTTTCACTTAAATATCTTTTCCAATGGCTTGAACCTTTTTGTCCATGGAATAAACCTAGTGTATGTCTCATAACTTGATTTACTCTTATACCCATTTGTACTTGTGTCTTAACATATTCAATTAACTCCTCTACAATTTCTTCCCGTTCTTTAATGTCGTGATTGTTAAATATTTCTTTTTCAATATCAGCTAAAAGATAAGGGGAATGATAAACTGATCTTCCAATCATTGTGCCATCCACTTTATCTAAATGATCTTTCACTTCTTCCACTGTAGTCACACCACCATTAATAATTATTTCAAGGTCTTTAAAATCTTGTTTTAGTTTATATACATAATCATATTTTAAAGGAGGTATATTAAGGTTCTGCTTAGGTGTAAATTTACCTAACATAGCTTTTCTTGCATGTATTATAAATGTTTTAACTCCAGTTTCCTTTAAAGTTTTTATGAAATTATAAAAATGTTCGTAATCTTCTACATCATCATAACCAATTCTAGTCTTAACTGTAACTGGTAAAGATGTTGAATTAATCATTTCTGACAAACAATCAGCCACTAAGTTTGGCTCCTTGATTAAACATGCGCCAAATCTATTTTTTTGAACTTTTTTACTTGGGCATCCTAGATTTAAATTAATTTCATCATAACCAAATTCCTCGCCAATTTTTGCTGAATTAGCTAATAATTTTGGCGTAGAGCCACCTAATTGAAGTGCGACTGGCTTTTCTCTAAGGTCAAAAGATAATAATTTTTCTTTATCTCCCCTATCAATAGCCTCAGACACAACCATTTCAGTGTAAAGAAGAACGTTTTTGCTTATCAATCTTAAAAAGTATCTTTCGTGCCTGTCAGTACAATCCATCATAGGTGCAACTGATACCAATCTATTAATCTTAGACATGTTTTTTAACTTTATTCGAAATGTTAACTTTCTTTTCGTTTACATATTCTTGGTGATTTTTCTCAATTTTAGCTAATTCGTATCTATAGTTAACCATAACACCAAAAGACCTTTTGAAACCAACTTCTGAAACATTTGCGTTTACTGCAATATCATCAATATCAGCTCCATTTTTCAAATGAAATCTGCAAACATCATTTATTGGAAAACCAAAGTCATTTTTCTGTTTTACTAAATAATTTACCGCTAACTTACTAATTAAAGCTTTATTATCAGCAATTCTTTTGTCTCCTATTTTTAAATCAGAAGACTTCAAAAAATCTAAACTATTTTTATTTGCCTCTCCTAATATTTCAGCAGCCTGAATACTTTCCATTTTTTTAAACCAATCAGCAAATCCAACCATTGGTGATAAGGTTCCAAAATATTTTACATCTGGGAGTTCTTCTTGAAGTTCATAAACAACTCTTTTTATTAAAAAATTCCCTAACGTTACTCTTGATAAACCTTCTTGACAATTACTAATCGAATAAAAAGTTGCAGTATCATAATTTTTTATTTTTTCTTCTGAGGGTCTTGTTAATTCTTGTATTGATTGACTAAGACCTTTTGTTAAAGCAATTTCAACAAATATTATTGGTTCGTCGTCTAATGCTGGATGAAAATAGGCAAAAAATCTTCTATCTTTTCCAAGTCTTCTTTTAAGTTCATTCATATCTTTCATGGAATGTACTTTTTCATACTTTAATAATTTTTCTAAAATATTTGCTTTTGTATCCCATGTAATCTTTCTTAATTTTAAAAATCCTGGATTAAACCAGTTTTTAAATATATCTATTAAATCATAATCTAAACTTTTAAGTTTAGGTTGTTCTTTTATTAAGTTTAATAAATCCTCTCTTAAGGAGACTATCTCAGAGGTGCCATTTGGAGCCATATTTAGTCTTACAAATAGCTCTTTTCTTATTCCTGATGCAACCCGAGATAGATTTAATATAGATGAGGTATCTTTTGATTTACTGTAACTTTTAATGGCTTCATCTATTTTTGCTGAGTCAGGTTTATACTTATCATTTACTTGAATTAAAAATTTGTTTTTATCCTCTATAGATAAATTTTGATATCTAAACAAGATATCTCTTGCTAGTGTTATTCCAAAAGCTGCACCTTTTGTTGACAATAAATCATCACAAAGATCTAGAAGATCTCTTTTTTTTGCAATGCTTTTGATAGATTTTTTTTCTAAAATCTTTTGTCCAGCATCAGCTATGGTCTCAAAAATTCTTTTTATATTTAACATGGTGTTTTTTATATATTAAAAACCTAAACTTTTGCCCATTATTTTATCAGGCAGCCAGGTAACAATTTCAGGAAAAATACACAAAATTAATATAGCTAAAGCCATAATTATCATAAAAGGTATAGAACCTTTTAATATTTCAGACAAACTTACATCCGGCGTAATACCTTTAATTATGTATAGATTTAGTCCAACAGGTGGGGTTATAAGGCCAATTTCCATATTAATTGTAAATACAATTGCAAACCAGTATGGATCGAAACCTAAGGTAGTTATAACTGGTAATAATATTGCTGAAGTCATTACTATAACTGCAACAGGTGGGAGAAAAAAACCGGCTATAAGTAAAAAAATATTAATTAAAATAAATACAACCCATTTATTAGAACTTAATTCAACCATGCTTTGGGCTAATGATTGAGTTACGTAAAGTTGAGATAATGTAAAAGCAAAAAGATAAGACGCTGCAATGATGAACATTATCATCACACTTTCTTTCATTGAAACCTTAACAATATTCCATATTTTTTTTGGTTGATAAATTTTATAAACTACAGCTATCAATACAAATACTAAAAATGCTCCTACACCAGATGCTTCTGAAGGTGTAGCTACCCCGCCATATAAAACATAAAGAACGCCAGCTATAATTGCTAAGAAAGGAAAAATTCTTGGCAATACTTCAATTTTCTCTTTAAAAGTTGGGGGTGTTCTATTCTTTAAGGCTTTTGCTGAGTCTTTATCAATAAAATAACTATGTACGAGAGCCCATATTGCAAACATTCCTGCTAACATAAATCCAGGTATCAAACCACTTAAGAATAATCTTCCAATTGATGTTCCTGTAGCAATCCCATATACAATTAAAACAATGCTGGGAGGAATTAAAACTCCAAGCGTACCACCAGCTGCGATAGTCCCAGTTGCAATTTGATCTGAATACCCTCTTTTCCTCATCTCAGGTATTCCCATAGTTCCAATTGCTGCACATGTTGCAGGACTTGATCCACTTAAGGCGGCAAATATTGAACAAGCGCCTATATTAGAAATTACTAATCCACCTGGTACTCTCCAAAGCCATCTATCTAATCCTGTATATAAATCTTTTCCTGCTGGTGAATTGGCAACTGCCATTCCCATTAAAATAAACATAGGAATTGAAAGCAAAACAAAAGAGTTTAGTCCTGCATAAAATGTTTCTGCAAAAACATCTAACATTTGAAAACCTTCAAATGCAACTAACAATGTTATTGAAACAAAGCTCAAACCAAACGCAATTGGTATTCCAGAAAATAAAACTACTAAAGTGAAAACTGCAACGATTATTGCTATTATTAATGGATCCATTAATAACCACCTTCCTCGTCGATAAGTTTAATTATTTCGGCAATATATTGAAGTATCATTAAGGCTGCTCCAATCATCATTGATGAATAAGGTATCCATAAAGGAGGATCCCAAACAGTTCCTGTTGAATAATTTTTTGTAAATGCTTCCTCAACCATTAAATATCCAAAATAAAATAAAATTAAAAAAAATAATAAACTAATAAGTGATGTAAAAATTTTGAGTCTAAGAATATTTTTCTTTGATAAAAAATCATAAATCCACTCCATACTCACATGTGCCTTTTCGCTTAAAACATAAGCACTTCCTATAAATGTTGAAGCAACCAAAAGCATAGTGACTAGCTCCGTTTGCCATGTGATTGCTCTTTGAAAAAAATATCTTTCAAAAACTAACTCAACAATTACCAATATTGATAAAAGCAGAGCTAGAACAGCAAAAGCACCACATGCTTGTGAACTGTAATTACAGAATTTTAAATATTTTTGTTTCATAAAAAAAACCCCTATTTAAAATATTAAATAGGGGTTCTTTATATATTGTTTTATTTAACTGCTAAAGCCATTTCCATCAGCTTATCACCACCTGGAACTTTTTCAGCAAATGCTTTGTGTGAAGATTGTTTAGCAATTTCAACCCAAGCCGCATGGTCGTTTGCATCCATATATACTAGTTTTACTCCTGCAGCTTTATAAGCGTCTTCAAATTTTTTATCTAAATTTTCAACTTGCGCAGTCATATATTTTTCAGCAACTTTACCAGCTTTCATTAAAGCATCTTGTTGTTTTGAATTTAATTTATCAAAGCTCATTTTTGACATCAAAATCGGCTCATACATAAACCACAATCCAAATTTTCCTGGAGGTGTTGCACATGTTACTTGTTCATAAATTTTGTAACTTACAAAACTTCCTGAACTAGTGTTTGCACCTGTTAATACTCCTGTTTGTAATCCAGTATAAATTTCTGATGAAGGCATACTTTGAATACCAGCACCAGCTGCCTCTAACATTTGGTTAAAAGCCTTACCAGCTGCTCTCATTACTTGACCTTTAGCATCTGACGGATTTTTAATACATTTTGACTTAGATGCAAAACCACCACCAAGCCAAGCATCAGAAAGAACAACAACACCAGCATCATTAATAATTCTCTTTATTTCGGTCATCATTGGACCTTTATTAAATCTCAATGCGTGGTCATGATTTTTAACTGTTCCTGGCATTAAAGTTGCATCAAATTCTGGATGGAATTTTGAAGCGTACGCCAATGGAAAAGCTGAAATATCTAACTGACCAGTTGTCATTGGTTTCCATTGTTCTTTTGGTTTATATAATGATTTTGCTGGGTAAATTCTGATATCTAAATCTACTCCTGCTTTTTTAACTTCATCTGCAATTATTTGAACCATTTCATGTCTTGGATCGAAAGAACCATCTGCTCTAGGCGTTCCTGGCCATTGGTGACTTGCTTTTAGTGTCACAGCATATGCTGATCCAATTAATGAGAAAGCTAAAAATAATGTTGTGAAATAAAAACTTATTTTTTTTAACATGTTTTCCCCTCTTTAAATTAATTTAATAATGATATTAAATTGAACTTAAGGGTAAGAGTCAATATAAGGAAATGTCGTATATTTTATTATGGATGGACCACTAAAAAATTTATTAGTTGTTGATTTAACAAGGGTTTTGGTAGGACCTTATTGTACAATGATACTCTCAGATTTAGGTGCGAGAGTTATAAAAATTGAGGCACCCGAAACAGGTGATGACTCTCGAAAATTTGGACCTTTTGTTAAAGATTATTCTGCATACTTTATGTCGTTAAACAGAGGAAAAGAAAGTATCGCTTTGAATTTGAAGAACGATGAAGATAAAAAAATATTTAATAAAATATTATCAAAAGCAGATATTTTAGTAGAAAACTTTAAACCTGGCACATTAGAAAAATGGGGTTTTGGCTGGAAAGATGTAAGTAAAAAATATCCTAAATTAATTTATGCATCGGCATCAGGGTTTGGTCAAACTGGACCTTTAAAAGAGCTGCCAGCATATGACATGGTAGTTCAAGGTATGGGGGGCTTGATGAGTGTAACTGGCCATCCAAACTCAGAACCAACAAGGGTTGGAACCTCTATTGGTGATATCACAGCAGGGCTGTTTACAGCAATTGGAATTAATGCAGCTTTATACGATAGGCAAAAAACTGGTAAAGGAGCTTTTATAGATGTCTCAATGTTAGATTGCCAAATAGCAATTTTAGAAAATGCAATTGCAAGATATCTTTCTAAAAATGAAATTCCAGGACCAATGGGTTCAAGACATCCATCTATTGCTCCCTTTGAAGCTTTTAAAACGAAAGATAGTTATATAATTATTGCTGCAGGAAATGATAAACTTTTTACAAAACTTTGTGACGTATTAAAAATTCCTGAAACTGCAAATGATGAAAGATTTAATTCTAATTCACTTAGATGTGAAAACATGGATCACTTAAAAGAAATTTTTGAAAAACAATTGAGCTCCAAATCTACAGATGAATGGGTTAAAGAAATGGAAGAATTGAAAATTCCATGTGGGCCAATTTTTAATATAAAACAAGCTGTAGAAAATCCTCAAATTCAAGAAAGAAATATGATTGTAAAATCATACCACAAAATTATTGGTGAATTTAAATCTGCAGGAAACCCTATCAAAATGTCTACCTACAAAGATGAAAATACAAGGGGGAATATTCCTGATTTAGATGAGCACAGGGAAAAAATAATAAAGGAATTTAGTTAATTTATTCTTGGTTGTCTGTTTCGTCTGATACAGTCTCCTCTTGATCTTTCATTTCGTCCAATGAAACATCAGTCTCTTCTTCTTGCATGTCCTCAACAGGTTCAGATGAAGGTTGTTCAGCTGTATTTTGTAACTCAGCCAAATCATCTTTAGAGACTTGAATTTTTTCTGGAATTTTTCTAGCTCTCTTAGATGGAAGAATTGGTACACCACTTTTTGAAATTTCACCTTTATAAAGATTTTCAAAATCATCGCCAATATCATCTTCGTCCTCTGATGTATCATCAACTTGCTCAACATGTTTTCTTAACTTGTAAACTGCAGCATCTGTTAAATCAGGAACTTTAATTGTTTCTTCAGCGATTTCTCTTAATGCTATGACAGTATTTTTGTCATTATCTCTATCTAAAGTAGGCTCTAATCCTGAGTTAAGTTGTGTAGCTCTTTCCTTAGCAACTAAAACTAATTCATAAGGACTATCCACTTTATCTATACAATCTTCTACTGTAACTCTTGCCATGGACGGTTAGATACACCTCGATTGCGAAAAAATCAAGCAGTATTAGATATAAACAGGGTTTAATTTTTTTCTAATGGTGAAAAGCAAGGCTATAGAGCACGCAATAGCAATTGCTGCAATAAATGCGATTTTTTCAATTGAAAATCCAGCATCTATAAAAAAGCCAAATAATGCAGTACCAAAAGCAGTTGCAAATACCATTAAAGCAGTAGTCAAAGCTTTTATAGATCCAATATATTTTACACCGTAAATTTCTGCCCATGTTGATGATCCTAATAAGTTTGCTAGACCGTTTGATATTCCTACCAGTCCAAGAAATAAAAAAGCAGTTTGCGAAGCATCAAAATATATAATAACTAAAGTTCCTAAGAATAATGGAATATTCATATAGATTAGTAATTTTCTACTTGTAAACTTATCAATTAAATAACCAGCAACAATTAAAGTAATTACAGAAAAAATTGAGTAAGACATAAAAGATTGCGCAATTGTATATTCACCCCACCCTTTTGAATTAGTGACGAAAGATTGATACACAAATACTCCTGTAGCTATCCATGGCATTGCCAACATGTTTAATGAAACAATATAAAATCTATAATCTCCAAGAACTTCTATTCTTTTCCAGTTTTTTATATTTTCTTCTTTTAAAATTTTGTTTTGATTACCCTCTCTAGTATCTAATTTGACATCTTTAACTAAAATATAAGATGCCAATGGTAAGCAAATTAAAACTATTAAAGAAAATATTACCCATAAATCCTGCCAAACTATTAGAGTTAAAAGATAAACGATTAATACGGGCATTATGAACTCTGCAGAAGATAAACCAAACCAAATAATGCTTAATGCTTTACCTCTAGATTTTGTAAAATATCTTGAAATGGTAGTTGAAGCTGTATGAGACATTAATCCTTGTCCAGAAAACCTCATTAAAAAAATTGCAACAAATAGAAAAGCTACTGAAGATGTTTTGGAAAAGAAAAAAGAGGAAAATGATAAAAGTATAGTAACAAAAATTGCAAATTTAAGTACGTTTACATCATCAATTTTTTTTCCAATCCATATTAGAAGTAAACTACTAAATAGAGTAGCTGATGCATAAATCGTGCCAAATTGTCCATGTGAAATAGAAAGTGTTTCTCTTATGCTTGAATTGAATAAACCTATAAAAAAACTCTGTCCAAAACATGAAAAAAATGTAAAAATAAATCCAAAAATAATTACTTTTAAACTTAAATTTTTAAACATATATATATTTTATGACTTGTAATGTTGCTTTCATAGGTCTCGGGGTAATGGGTTATCCGATGGCTGGTTATATATCAAAAGCTGGGCACAATGTAACTGTTTTTAATAGAACAACTGCTAAAGCTGAAAAATGGATTACTGAATATAAAGGTAAAATGGCCCCAACACCAAAAGAAGCTGTGGAAGGTGCTGATTTTATTTTTACATGTGTGGGTAACGATGAGGATTTGAAACAAGTTACTTTAGGCGAAAACGGTTTATTTCATAGTGCTAAGGAAGGTTCAATCTACATAGATAATTCAACTGTATCTGCAGAAGTATCGAGAGAACTTTATATTAAAGCTAAAGAAAAAGGATTTGCATTTTTAGATGCACCAATTTCTGGAGGTCAATCAGGTGCTGAAGGTGGAATTCTAACAGTCATGGTAGGAGGTGATGAAGAAGTTTTCGAAAAAGCCGAACCAGTAATTGATTGCTATAGTAAAAAAGTAAAATTAATTGGTCCATCGGGAAGTGGTCAACTTACAAAAATGATGAACCAAATGTGTATTGCAGGTGTTGTTCAAGGTCTATCAGAAGCTATCAATTTTGGAATAAATGCTGGTTTAGATATTGATAAAGTAATGGAAACAATATCAAAAGGCGCAGCTCAATCTTGGCAAATGGAAAATAGATATAAAACAATGGTTGAAGACAAATTTGATTACGGTTTTGCAGTAGATTGGATGAGAAAAGATTTAAAGATTGTAATTGAAGAAGCTAAAAGAAATGGTTCACCTGTTCCTATCACTGAAATTGTTGATAACTATTATGCTGATGTTCAAAAAATGGGTGGTAACCGTTGGGATAGTTCTAGTCTGATCGCTAGGCTTAAAAAAAAGAAATAATCTAATGTCAAATACCGTCCCATACTATGAGGACTTTTCTGAAATAAAGAAAAAAATATGGTCGATGCTCGATGATGCTGTAACGAATAGATCATCACCTTTTCGAATTCCAGTATTTGTTTGTGGAGATCAATCAGAATTTGATGGAAGAATAGTAGTTCTTAGAAAATCTGACCAATCAAATAATCTTCTTCAGTTTCATAGCGATATTAGATCAGATAAAATTCCAAAATTAAAAAAAAACAGCAGTGCAGCGCTCATATTCTATGACAAAGAAGAAAAGATACAGCTTAGAGTAAAAGTTAAATGTGTTGTCAATCATGACAATGAAATCACAGAACAATCATGGTCAAAAACAGCTCATGTAAGTCGTAAATGTTATTTGGTAAATAATGGTCCTGGAACAGAAATTGATGAACCGAGTTCTGGTTTAGATGATGAAATAGAAAAATCAGGCTTTAACATGGAACAAAGCGAAGAAGGTTATAAAAACTTTACCGTAATTCAATGCAACATTGAAAGAATTGAGTGGCTTTATCTTGCAGCAAAAGGTCATAGAAGAGCAAGATTTGATATTACAAGTAATAAACAAAGCTGGCTAATTCCGTAAAAATGTTAAGTGGATTTATTATTGCTGTAGCACTTGTTTTGGGTGGCTTAGCTGTAATGAGATTTGGTATTTTCCAAATCAGAAAATTTAAAAAGGGTGAAACTAGAGTTACTAAGAAATTTAGTGAACAAATAGCTTTTTTAATATTTTTTGTAATTATTTTAGGATTAATTATTTACTCGATTAATGATTTTCTTTTCTAAAAGTTATTGAAATCTTTGTATCTATTATAAGTGCACCAAGTTCTTTTTTTTTTAATTTTTTTTAGTTTTTTATGGGAATATCTATCCCTCCACTCATAATTACTATCAGGAGAAATACCTCGACCAACCTCCGCAGCCATTGCACATTTTAAGTATACTGGATTAAAAGGTGTGCTTGAGGTTGGTTCTAAAAATACAGAATCTTTAAAATCAGGACAAGTGGGATCTTTATGATTATATAATGATCCCAAATTATATTTGTCTCCCCCGTCAGGTCCTCCAATTATTGTTCCAAACTTGTGTCCGTTTTTATTTCCTTTTGTGCATGGCCATGCAAATCCATTTACATGCATTAATTCGTGTAGTGTAATTAGAATTCTTTTTTTGGCACTTGGATTATATTTACTTTTTAAAAAGATGTATCCATGGTGAACACTTCCTTGTCCACCATCTCTATGTCCTACATCAACCCATGCAAAGTACAATTTATTGGGATCATTAAAACCTAATTTTGTTAAATAAGCGTCAGGGTAATTCATCCCATAGTTTCCTTTGTATTGTTTATCAAATCTAACAAAAGAAATATCCATTTTGCCGTCTTCCCTTAAGTCATACCTAAACTTCTGATTACCCTTTGTCATTTCCAGCATTTTTTCATTAGCCTCTAATAATTCCTTCTCCATTTTTCCATTTATATCCCACTCTCTATCTTCGCTGTCTTTATTTAATAGATATATAAAATGAATTTGAGGTTCATCAGAAACATCTGGTTGATCTACAAAATATCTTCCAACTTTTTGATCTGATGCAAAAACAGAATTTGAAAATAGGAAAAAAACTATTATTAATATTTTAATCATTTAGATATTTTTTTATCATTTAATCCTACCATCGCTTTTCCTGGAGAAAAAGTATAATCATTATCATCCATTAACTTACCGTTTTTCATATTATATAATTTCCAATTAAATTTTATGCTGCTATTTTTTTTTTTTCCTAATTTTAAAATTGTTAATTCAATTTTTCTAGGTTTCCCTCCAGAAGACCCTTCAAAAGACCTTGTTTCTCCCTCTTTCCAAATTCCCAAGGGAAATTTACATCCATTTTCAATTATTCTACCACCACGTCTACTATCCCAAATTCTTCCTATGCATTGTCCATCGTTAGTTATAGTAAATAGCTGGGTTTTGAGACCACTTTGCCCTTTTCTTGTTCTTTTATAAACTTTTATTTTTTCTCCAGTTTCTGGATGATCCCAATCTTCAGGACCTATAATTTCCTTTTTTTTCTTTTCGCCAAATACCAAATTAGCTTTTGTAAATTTAATTTCTGTATCATTTCTAATTTTTCCACCTGTGAAAAGCTCTAAAGGTATAAATCTCTCAAAAGCTTGGGAAAATTGAGTTAATAAAACTAATATTACAAAACTATAAAAAAGTTTTTTCATTAAAAAATAGACTTTGAATATTTTTTCCAATTTTCTTGGTACCTAATTGCGTTTTGTTTTATTGCATCAATTTCATCATCAGTACACTGCCTTATTACTTTTCCAGGTGATCCAATTACTAAAGAATTATCAGGAATTTCTTTTCTCTCTGTTACCAATGATTTAGCACCAATTATACAATTCTTTCCAATTTTTGCTCTGTTAAGAACTACTGCTCCAATCCCAATTAAAGAATTATCGTCAATTGTGCAACCATGAAGCATAACCATATGACCAATCGTTACATTTTTTCCAATTTTCAAAGGGTAACCTGGGTCTGTATGTAAAACACTTCCATCTTGTACATTTGAACCTTCTCCAATGTGTATATTTTCGATATCACCTCTAAGAGTTGCATTAAACCAGACACTGGAGTTTTTTTCTAATGTTACATCTCCAATTATAACAGCGTTAGGCGCTACCCAATTTTCGCCAAGGTTTTTTGGTTTTTTATCTTTTAAATCATAAAACATAAATTATATAGTCTTTTATCATGGCATTAACAAAAACACCAATTTGTGACTTTGGTAAAAAAGCTGATTACTTTGAACTTAAATCAATAGATAATAAAATAATTTCATTGAATGATGTAAAAGGTGAAAACGGAACATTAATAATGTTTATTTGTAATCACTGTCCTTATGTTTTGGCAGTTATTAAAAATGTTGTTGAGGACTGTAAAGAATTAGAAATTGATGGAATTAAGTCTATAGCAATAATGTCAAATGACCCAAAAAGATATGAAGAAGACTCATTTGATAATATGATTAAATTTTCAAAAAATCATAATTTTAATTTTCCATATGTAATAGATGAAACTCAAGAAGTAGCAAAAACTTATGGTGCAGTCTGTACTCCTGATTTTTTTGGATACAATAAAGATCTTGAGCTTCAATACAGAGGAAGAATAAGAGAATTAAAAAACTTAAAACCTTCTAAAAATGGAGACAGTGAACTTAAAAAAGCTATGAAAATGATAGCAAAGTTCAACAAAGGTCCAAATGAGCAGTTTCCAAGTATGGGCTGCAGTATTAAGTGGTTTTAACTAATAATGTATTTATTAATTACTAGAACTTTTCCACCAGAGTTAGGGGGTATGCAAAATCTCATGTGGGGATTGGCAAGATCTCTTGCAAAACTTAATTTGATAAAAGTATTTGCTGATTACCATGAAAATCACGAAGAATTTGATAGTTCTGTCTCATTTTCTATTGAAAGAGTTAGTGGAATGAAACTAATAAGAAAATATCGAAAATCTTATTTGATAAATGATTATCTTGAAAATAATAAAAATGTAGAATGTTTGATTGCTGATCATTGGAAAAGTTTAGAACTAATTAAAACAAATAAAAAGAAAATCTGTCTAATTCATTCAAAAGAAATAAATCACCCTAAAGGCTCAGGATTAAATAAAAAAGTTTTAACAGTTTTAAAAAATGTTGATCATGTTGTTGCTAATTCAAATTATACAAAAAACTTAGCTATAGACTTAGGAGTAGATGAAAGAAAAATAGTTGTTATTAATCCTGGCGTTGACCCAGTAATTGAAGTTCCAAAAAAATCTTTAGATGAGGCTGAGGAAATATTAAAGGGTAAGAAAAATAGACTAATTACAGTTTCAAGATTTGACAAAAGGAAAAATCACGAAAAAGTAATAATGGCAGTTAGAAACTTAAAAGAAATTTATCCAGAAATAATTTATACTTGTATTGGCTATGGAGATGAGGAAGAAAAATTAAAAAAATTAGTTGTTGAGCTAAAATTAGAAGATCAAGTAACTTTTTTAAAAGATATACCAACTGATTTAAAAAATGCTCTCATTGCAAAATCAAATATTTTTGTAATGCCATCTATAATTTATAAAAAATCAGTTGAAGGTTTTGGTATAGCCTATGTTGAAGCTGCCCAATATGGAATTCCGTCTATTGGAGGTAAAGATGGAGGAGCTTCAGATGCAATAATTCATGAAAAAACTGGTTTAATATGCGATGGTAATAAACTAGAAGATATTTACGCAAGTATAGATACTCTTTTTAAAGAAAATAAATATCTAGAGTATGGAAAAGAAGCAAAAATTAATTCTACAAACTTTTTATGGGATAAGATAATTGAAAAATATAAGAGAATCCTATAAAATAGAAATATGATTGCAAAGTTTAATAACATTTTTTACTTAATTGTCTTTCTTGCACATTTTATAGGAATAGCTGCATATTGTTTTCAAACAATTGCTGGAACCAAAAAATTTATGGATAAGTTTGGTATAGATCATAGTGCAGCTGTAATGGTTAGATTTGTCGGAGCACTAATGCTTGGTTGGGTAATAATGGCTATTTATATAATGTTTGTAAGACCAAATGGAGTTGAAGGTACTTGGGCATTTTTTAATTTAATATTTATTATACATGCATGTGTTTTAGGAACAAATTTCTACTCGCTTAAAATTGATAAAACTGGTCTTAATGAAAAAGTTACTAATGAAGGTATTATAGCGCCTATAGTCTTTTTAATTATGATGGCTATACTTTGTTACGGTCTATCAGATAAAATTTATATCACTTAAACAAAACTTAATACTTCTTTTGCCACTCTTGCTCCACTTCTATCTGCTCCGTGGACTGTTCCATAATTTTTTGCTGTAGCTTCTCCTGCAAAAAAAAGTTTATCTGCAACTGAAGTTTTAATATTCTTTCTTAAATCAGCTTTTCCTGGTGTTGCTGAGGCCCAAGCGCCCAATACAAATGGATTTTTGCCCCAAGTAGTCATATGTCCTTTCACAAAAAATTTATCAAAATCAGACCCAAAAGTATCTCGTAAGGTTTGTAAAACGAAATCTATACCTGCCTTACTTCCTGCTTTTTCTAAATCTTTTGCAAATTCTCCACCCACATCAAAATATGATATTTTAGAATTATGTAAATTCATTGTTGAACAATATCCCTCTGGAGATTTAAAACCATCAGTTTTGATTTTTGGAGTAAAATACATGTCTGGTTTTACTTTATACTCTTTATAAAAATCATCTTTTAACTGTAATGTTACATGATTATAATTTGAACAGGAAAATGCATCATAAGCTTCATACTTTTCAATAGGTAGTGCTGGAGTAAATTTGATTTTTCCTGAATTAAATGCTGAGGTTGATACTGTTATAACGCAAGCTTTTGCACTTATAGTTCCTTTATTTGTGACTACCTTAACCCCATTGCCATCCCATTTAACCTCATTAACAGTTGTTTGAAGTTGAACTGGCACATTTTGTCTATAATGAGCAAGTAACGCACCATATCCTTGTTTTACAAATCCATCTCCACCTTGACTACCCTCACCATAACTTTCCCAGTTAAGTTTACCATCTGCGGCTGTGTATTGATCTATATCTTTTCCAGATTCGCAAGGAAATCTTATTTGATGCGCTGTTGCAAACCATTCATTTTCTAACCATTTTTCTTTAACTTTATTACTTAAAGGAACGTCATCTTTTGTTTTGTTTTTTAACTTTCCCAATTTACTGTACATTCCATAAAGTTTCATTCCCTTAACTTTTTTTTGACCGTCATAAATTATGACTTTGTCTGGATCTTTATAAATATCAAATATATCTTTTTGTTTTTTTCCGTACTTTGCAATTTGATTAAAATTAAAATTATGTAACCAATGAGCTCCAAGATCATAAGGAACACCAAATATCGAGGTGTTTGTAAAACATCTTCCACCCTTTCTGCTCATTGCATCAAGACAAACAACTGATTTTCCTTTTTTCATTAATTCAGCTGTTACCGATAATCCTGATGCGCCACCACCAATTACCACAACTTCTGGATTTGATTGTGAAAATGAAATTTTTGGTATGGCTGCAAATGCTAATGCTGATAGTGATGTTTTTAAAAATCGCCTTCTTGATATCATTTTTTTATTATAGTTTTATAAAAATGCCAGACAACTATTAAAATTGTAGTTAATAAAATACACAAAGTAAGTGTTCTGTCCCAAAGAAACTCCCATGATCCATTACTTAATAGCAAAGATCGTCTTAAATTTTCTTCCATTAACCCTCCAAGCACAAAGGCAAGTATTAGTGGTGGCATTGGAAAATCATATAAACGCATAAAAGTTGCAACAACAGCAATTCCTATCATTAAATAAATATCAAAGTTATTAAATGACATTACATAAATTCCGGTAATAGAAAAAAATAGGATTAACGGGATTAAATAATTTTTTGGAACCGCAAGGATTCTTGCGATGTAAGGAATTAGAGGTAAGTTTAAAATTAATAATATTACCATACCTATATACATAGACATAATTATAGACCAAAATATTTCTGGATTTGTCATATAAAGTCTTGGGCCAGGTTGAACGCCAAATCCTAATAAAGCCCCCAACATAACTGCAGTTGTTCCACTGCCTGGTATACCTAAAGTAAGCATAGGTACAAATGATCCTGAGCAAGCTGCATTATTTGCGGTTTCTGGAGCAGACAAACCATTAACACTTCCTTTGCCAAACTTTTCTTTTTCTTCGTCGTTAACTACATTTCTTTCCATTCCATATGCTAAAAAAGAAGCAATTGTTGCTCCTGCCCCTGGCAACACTCCAATTAAAAAACCAATTACTGATGATCTTGGAATTGTCTTGTACATTTTGGTTCTTTCTTCTTTGTTAATTTTAATTGAGCCAAGCTCTGTTAATGAAACTTGTTTAGCAGCGCTTGTAGGGTCATTTCTCTTTAAAATTATGGTTAAAGCTTCACTCATTGCAAAGGTTGCCATAACAACAAGAACAAAGCTAATTCCATCTGTTAAATTCATATTATTAAATGTAAATCTTGTAATATCTGATAAGCTATCTTGGCCAACAGACGCTAGCATCAATCCTAGCACTACCATCATCATTGCTTTTAAAAATTGACCTTTTGAGGAAAAAGCTGCGATTGCAGTTAAACCTAAAATCATTAATGCAAAGTAATCTGGTGATCTAAATGATAAACTTACTTTAGATAAACTAGGAGCCATAAATAACAAATAAATTGCTGACAAAGTTCCACCAGCAAATGAACTCCAGGCGGCTATAGCTAAAGCTTTTCCTGCCTTTCCTTGTTGAGCCATTGGGTAACCATCAAATGATGTTGCTACAGTTCCTGGAACACCAGGTGCGTTTAACAAAATTGATGACGTAGAACCTCCAAATACTGCACCATAGTAAACTCCTGCCATTAAGATTAATCCAGTTGCTGGATCAAAACCATAAGTAATTGGTATCATTAAAGCTATCGCTGTCATTGGTCCAAGTCCTGGCAACATTCCAATAATTGTTCCAAAAAAACAGCCAAGCATTACCATTAAAATATTTTGAAGAGTAAGGGCTGTTGTTAAACCAATTAGAATCCCCTCAATCATCCCATAACTCCAATTGATTGTAAGAATGGATCTCTTAAATAAATATCAAGAACGCCATGAAGCAAATACATAAAAGCTGCTACAAAAGGAAAAGACAATAAGAACATTAAAACCCATCTTCTCTCTCCTAAAAAATAATATGAAGAGAACAAAAATAGCGAAGTAGTTAAAAAATAACCAACTTTTAAAATTGTAGCACCATAAATTATCGCAATAACAATAAGTATTACTGTTTTTTTATATTCTAAAGTTTTATGTTGAACTTTTATTGTATTAGGATCTGGTAAAATTAGTTTTAATCCTGAAAAAAAAAGACCTGCATAACCTAGATAAATTGGGAATGTTCTTGCATTAAAAGGTGCATTTTCATCGAATGCAAAAACTTGAATTTGATAAGCTGTATATAAATAAAATGCGGAAAATATAAAAAAGAGCAGTGATATAACTTTTGTAGTATTTATATTCACTGCTCTAATATTAAATAATCGTTAAGATTATATAACTCCTAATTTCTTCATAAGAGCTGTCATTTCTTCAGTTTGTTTTTCTAAGAAAGAGACAAACTTACCTTCTGGATTGTAAATATTAACCCATGCATTTCTTGCTCTAACAGTTTCCCATTCAGAAGTTTTTTGAACATCGCCTAACATTTTTGCAATTTTAGATTTATCTGCATCGCTCATTCCTGGAGGTCCAAAGAAACCTCTCCAGTTAACAAATTGCACATCATAACCTTGTTCTTTAAGAGTTGGTGCATCTGGAGCATCAGAAACTCTTGAAGGAGCTGTAATACCAATAATTCTTACTTGGTCTCTTGCACCCATAAGCTCACCTAAACCAGTAGAGATAATTTGTGTTTCCCCAGATAAAAGTCCAGCTAAAGCTTTTCCACCAGCATCATAAGGAATATAAGCGACATCATTAGGATTAGCACCAGCAGCTTGGAAAGCTAAAGCACCAATTAAATGGTCCATGCTTCCTCTTACTGATCCACCAGCCATTTTAATAGAGCTTGCATCTTTTTTATACGCATCAACTACATCTTTGAAATTTTTATAAGGTGAATCTTTGGCAACTGCTATTGCACCGTAATCACCAATGACTCCCGCTATCGGCACAACATCTTTATATGACAAAGTTCCACTTCCACTCACATAACCTTTGTGTCTTGTTATTGATCTTAAAACTAATGGTGTTGATTGAACTAAGACTGTATTAGCAGGCTTATTATTAATCATATAGGCTAATGCTTTTCCACCACCACCACCTGACATATTTTCAAATGATGCACTTTTTAACATTCCAGCTTTTGTCAAAGCTTCTCCAGTACCTCTAGCAGTTCCATCCCAACCACCACCAGCACCACCGCCAATTACAAAATGCAATTTATCAATTGCTAATGAGTTAGTTGTTGTTGCTGAAAATAAAAGTAAAGTTGAGAATAAAACTGTAATTAAAGATTTAATTAGTTTCATTATTTCCTCCCTTATTATAATTATACTATATAGTATTAAACATAGATTCATATTTAGTGTCAATAATCATTAATTAAATGTTAGCTGCTTTATCATTTCAAAATTTTTTTAAAGATTTGGGTGCCAGCTATAAAGCTCTAACTATTGGTATTATAGGTGGATATATTGGGACTATAATCGGACTACCTTTGCCTTGGTTATTAGGTTCTCTTGGTTTAAACCTTTGTGTAGCTTTTACAAAATTTGACATAAGGTTTCCCACAAAATTATTAAATCCTATTTTTTTAATGGTTGGAATAATTCTTGGAGGGACACTTAATGTATCTTTATTATACAAAATACATTTGTGGGTATTCTCATCCTTAGCAATGTTGGTATGTACAATTGTGAGTACAATATTGGCTGGTTTATATTTTGTTAAAGTTTGTAAATTTGATAAATTTATTGCTACTTTAGCAGCTCTACCAGGTGCATTTGTTCCAATTACAGCAGCACTCTTAGAATATGGTAAAAAAGATAATCATAAGCAAGTATTAATACCACAAGCAACCAGAGTAATTTTTATTGTTAGTTTTGTGCCAATTTTATTTATTAGTAATTTGGGTTTTTCAGAGATCGAAGGATATAATTACGATAACATCTACAATCTTAGATATTATTTTGAAATAATATTTTTAATTTTTATTTGTTATTTATTTTCAATATTTTTAAAAAAACTAAAAGTTCCATCTCCAATTCTTGTTGGGGCGATGGCTTTGTCTGGATTATTTTATACTTTTGAAATTGTGAATGCTAGATTTCCTGATTTTATAATAAATATTGCTTTCATTTTTTTAGGAACCGCGCTTGGAAGTAGATTGAATGGTTTAAAATTGAAAGAATTATTTTTTTATATATTTCACGGAGTTATTGTCAGCTCTATACTTGTAATAGTTGCAATGGTTACAGCTTATTTTTTGCAATTTCTTGGCTTTGATTTCATTCCTACATTTTTAAGTTTTGCCCCAGGAGGTATACATGAGATGGTTGTAATAAGTGTAGCTTATAATATTGATCCAATCTTTGTTAGTTATCATCACTTTTTAAGAATATTAATTATTGTAGCTTTTCTTCCTATTATTCTTAAAAAATTTAATGATGATGTTTAAATATTTAAATAAAGTCTATAATGAGTTTTGTACTGCTTAAAAGTATTAATGCATAAAGAATGTTGTAAAATAAATTTTCTTCTATAATTTTTAATAATTTATACCCAATAAAAATTCCAATTATAGCCAAAGGGAAAAGGGAGATAGATTGATACAATGTATCAAAATTCATCATTGATAAATAAATGTATAGTGGAAGTTTTATTAGATTAACACAGCTAAAAAAAATTATTCTAGTTCCAACGTAAACTTCTTTTTTTAATCTTAATGGTAATAAATAAAGACTCGTAGGAGTTCCACCTGCATGTACACAAAAACTTGAAAATCCAGCAATTGACGAACATATAGCACCCTTTAAAAAATTTTGCTTTGCTGGAATTGTTTTTTCTTTTTTAAACAAAAAATAATGTCCAGCAAATAAAAAACCCATTACCCCTACTATTAGTTTGAGCAAATCTTCTGAGAAATTATTAAATGTAAAAGAACCTATTAGAATACCTAGTGCTGCAAAGGGCACTATTACTTTTAGAATACTAAAATCAAATTCTCTTCTAAATCTGTAAACAGCTATAATATCTGAAAATATTAGAATAGGTAGAATGATTGCAAGTGCCTGTTGTAATGGCATAACAACAGTCATTAAAGGAACAGATATCAATGATATAGAACCACCTAAACCAGACTTTGCAATTCCATAAAGTATTATGGCTGGAACAACACTTATAAAGAAAAGGAAGTTTATTTCCATTAATCTAAAGATTGTAAAAAGTATTCAAAAACTTTTTCTGGTGAAAGTTTATTAAGATCTGTTACTTGGATTGCTTTAAAATTTTCTCTTTCTATACTTACTTTGTATGCTGTTGTATGTGATCCGAATAATGCCACCCCTTTAACACCAAGATGTGAAGTCATATGTGCTGGCCCTGTATCATTTGATATAACAAAAGTACTGTCTTTTATCAAAGATGCAAGTTCCTGTATGTTTAATGATTTATTTTCGTTTAAAATTGAAATTGCATTAATATGTTTTGTCATATCAATCTCCTTAGGGCCTGGAGCAACCACAATTTTATATTCATCATCAAATTTTTTTTTTATTAACTCTATGAGTTCATTGTAATAAGGCCATTTTTTAATTGTCAAATGTGGTGAACAGAAAGGAAATAAAACTATATATTTATTTAAATCAAATTTTTTTTTAATATTTTCTATATTGGAGCAAGCCCATTTAAAATCAGGAAACATAGTATGATGAATTTTGATACCCGATGTTTTTAATTGATGTTTAAATCTATCTAGAACAGGATTTTTATCAAATTCATTTTTAGATTTATCATTCGGCAATGTAGTTTCAGAAGATGACCAAATATGATTACCAGCATTAGGAAACAATATTTTTTTATAGAAACTTGAACGAGAAGAATTTTGTAAATCAAAAACTTTTATAAATTTGTATTTTTTCAATTTACTCATAAGATTGAACAAATAAATCAAATTAAATCTTGATAATCTCTTATCTAAAATTGTGTCTGCTAGATGCGGGTTTTGCTTAAAGAGATCAATATAAGGCCTTGATGTTAATAAATAGATTTTATCATGTTTGTGAAAATCAGAAATATCTTGAATTGCACCACTTGCCTGGGCTATATCACCTAAAGAACCATGTTTAATTATAAGAATATTAGACATATTTTAAACAATTTAACACACTATCTTTATTTATGAATAAAATTTTAATTGAGGTATCCGTTGGTGAACTTCTGGATAAAATTTCAATTTTAGAAATCAAAAAAGAGAGAATTAAAGACACTGATAAATTAAAATTTATTGATGATGAATATTTGATACTAAAAAAACAATTAGATGAAAACATAACTTTAAGTGACCAATTAAAAAAACTTTATGAAGAATTAAAGGCAATTAATACAAAACTTTGGGACATAGAAGATAATAAAAGAATGTGTGAAAAAAATAGTGATTTTGGTGAAAATTTTATAAAATTATCTAGAGATGTTCATTTTCTCAATGATGATAGAGCAAAAATAAAATTAGCTATTAACAATCAAACTGGTTCGAAGATAAAAGAAATTAAGCAATACACAAATTATTAAAGCATACTAGGAATTACTTTTCTTAAATCCATTGCTATTTTTGGTTTTATATTTGAATATATAATTCCTTTACCAAATTTTTTGAGAGCCATTATTTTCCCATCGGGTGAAATAATAACTGTATGCCCAAAAGTTTCTCTTTTAATCGTATTTTTTCCAGTTTGATTAGGAGCGAAAATATAACAAAAGTTTTCAATAGCTCTTGCTTTTAATAAAGCTAACCAATGTCTTTGACCAGTTTTTTTGGTAAATGCAGACGGAACAGTTATAAAACTTAAATTTCTTTTTGATAAGTTTCTATAAAGTTCTGGAAATCTTAAATCATAACAAATTGAAAGACCTATTTTTCCCCATGGCAATGAGGCTGATACTAATCTTTTACCTGCCTTAAAAACTTTACTTTCTTTATGTTGCTCTTTTTTTGAAACTTTAACATCAAACATATTTATTTTATCGTAATAGGTATTTATTTTACCATTAGGTCCAATAAGAATAGATCTATTTCTTAATTTGTTTTTTTCTTTAATACACATTGAGCCAAGGAGTATCCATTTTTTCTTTGATTTAGCTGTTAGTTTTACTTTTTTTATTATTGGATCATTATTCATTTCATATGAATATTTAAATAAATTTTTTTTATCAGCCGACATTAATGAAGAAGTTTCTGGTGTAATTATTAGGTCTGCTTGGTTCTTTATCGCTTGATTTACATATTTTATAATATCTTTAAAATTTTTAGTATAATCCTCCCCACTAGATAATTGAATACAAGCTACTTTCATGTTTGAAATCCGTATTTTTTTTCTAAATTCTTTACAATATTGTGAATTATAAAAGTTAAAAATAAATATATTATTCCTGCAGTAATAAAAGCTTCGAATGGCTTAAAAGTTAAAACGTTTACTTTTCTAGCTTCTCCCATTAAATCCATAATTGTTATTACACTTGCCAAAGATGTACCTTTTAGCATTAAAATTATCTCATTACCATAAGCAGGTAGTGATTGTTTTATTGCTATTGGGATTTGTATTTTATAAAAAGTAATTTTCTTTGAGACGCCTAAACTTTGTGCAGCCTCTATATAACCCTCTTTTATTGTTTGGAAAGCCGATCTTAAAATTTCAGATGTGTAAGCTCCAGTATTTAGTGAAAAGGCAATAATTGCACACCAATAAGGTTCTCTAATAATCACCCATAAAAATGAATTTCGTAGAAATTCAATATTAGCTAAACCATAATAGATTAAATATAACTGAACAAGTAACGGTGTACCTCTAAAAAAATAAGAGTAACCATAGGCAAACTTATTAATTAAAGGATTATTGTTAATCCTTAGAATTGCAAAAAATAGACCAATTAACAGTCCAAAAAACATAGAGGATATTAGAAGTTTGAAAGTTATGACTGTCCCATTTAACAAGCTAGGAAAAATACTAATCATTAAATTTATATCCATTAGTATCCTTTGTTAAATCTAATTTCTAATTTGTTGATTATTTTCATGCTCAAAAATGTGAGAACTAAATATAGAGCTGCAGCAACAGAATAAAAAAATAATGGATCTCTTGTAGATCCTGCAGCGATATAGGACTGTCTCATAATTTCTACCAACCCTGTCACAGATATTAAAGATGTATCCTTTAATGTAATTTGCCAAACGTTACTTAAGTTTGGAATAGATAGTCTCAACATCTGTGGTAAAATAACTTTATAAAATTGAATACTTTTCTTTATTCCTAAAACTTGAGATGCTTCGAATTGACCTTTATCAATTGACAATATTGCTCCTCTAAAAACTTCTGTTGAATATGCTCCTGATATAATCCCTATCGCAAGAGCACCAGTTATAAATGCATTAATCTCAATATAACCATCATATCCAAAAATTGAGGCAACATACATTACTGCTCCTGTGCCGCCAAAAAATAATAAATAAATTACTAACAGCTCTGGAACACCTCTAATAATTGTAGTGTAACAATTTCCAATTACATTAAGTGTTTTATTTTTAGATAATTTTAAAGGAGTAAATATTAATGCAAACACAAATCCAATTGCCATTGCAGCGATTGATACAGCAATTGTCATTAGGGTTGCGAAAAATAGTTCGTCTCCCCAACCAGTATCTCCAAATGATAGAAGTTCCATATAGATTGGCGACTATATATTATAGTCGCCACATCTAAAATTAATTACATAGAAGCGTCAAAACCAAACCATTTAATAGCAATTCTACTAATATGGCCGTCTTTTCTTGCTTTATCTATAGCTTTATTAAAGGCTTTTAAAAGTTTAGTGTCATCTTTTCTAATACCTACTCCAACACCATTACCAAATGCACCACCTGAAAAAGTTGGTCCCACAAGTACAACAGCTTCACCAGACTTTTCAGCATAATCGGTAAATGCAACCGCAGCAGCTAATGCTACATCACATCTTCCGTTAGATAAATCAAGGTTAACCTCATCTTGTGTCTTGTAAGTTTTTAAATTTACTTTTCCTACATCTCCAGACTCAAGAAAGTTTTGGTGAATTGTACCAATTTGAGTACAAACTGTTTTTCCCGATAAAGCAGATGTTAATGTTTTCATTGCTTTATTAACAGCTGATCCGCCTAGGTTTAAGTTTACAGCATCAGGAGTGTCTATTCCTTCAAGATCTGAACCTTTCATAACTGCTAAAGATGCAACTTCATCTGCATATCCTTGTGAAAAATTAATTGTTTTCATTCTTTCCTCAGTGATTGACATTCCGGCCATAATTGCATCAAATTTTTTAGATGTTAATGCCGGTATCATACCGTCCCAATCTTGTTCAACTATTTCACATTGTTGACCGATATATCTGCATAACTGCCAAGCCAGTTCTACTTCAAAACCAATTAATTTCCCTGAAGCATCTTTTGAATTCCAGGGAGGATAAGCGCCCTCTGTTCCAATTCTTATTTTATCAGCATTAGAACTGCTGATTAAAAATAAAGAAATTATAATCGAAAAAAAAGTTTTTTTTAATATATTCATTATTTCCTCCGTTAAAATTTAATTATTTCATAAATTGATAGAATAAAAAAGAAAATTCTAATGATTTATAGATGATGAAAAGTTCCAAGAGCAGTCAAAACTAGGTATGTAAACTCTCGATAATTTTGTATTACCAAAATTTTTATTAAATACATTAAGCCAGTTATTTACTTGATCAGGTTTTTTATCCTGACTGCCTACTTGAGCTGTTATTACACCTTTTGGTTTTAATATTCTTTCTAAGGCATTCATATTTTTTGCAGCTAGGTCGATGCAGTACTGATCATCATTTAAATCAACAAATATTTGATCATAAGTATTATCGTTAACTGTTTTAATACTTTCAAAAGCATCTCCCCAAACACAATTTACTGAATTTTTTTCTGTAGCTTTGTTTCCAATTTTTGCTAAGTGTTTGTCGCAAACATTTACAACCTCTGGATCTAATTCAAACCAATCAATAAAACCAAAATTTTTTGAAATACACTCTCTTGCAACACCTCCGTCACCTCCACCAATTATTGCAGCTTTTTCTTTATTTGAATTTAGATTAAGTCCAGAGTTAACAAATGTTGAGCTATATAAGTGCTCATCACTCTCAGCCACCTGAATTTCATTATCTATGAAAAGTGCTTTACCAAACTGTTCTAATTCTAAAATTTCTATTTGCTGTCCAACCTCAGATTTAAATTTTTCTAAAATTTTTTTAACTATGTAAGACTTCTTTAGACCCGGAGAGCTATAATTGTCATGATAATGGTCTATAGTATCCCTATTAAATTTTTTAATAATTATATTTGTATGATCAATTTCCTCTTTAATAACATCCAAAGCTACTAAAGGGGATACCTTTGCACATGTAAAAAAATCAAAACTTATTATGCCTTTTTCAGGAAATGTATGAAAACTTATATGGCTTTCTGCGAGTAAAGCTACAAGGGTAAATCCTTGTGGTTCAAACTTATATTTTGTTATTTCTAATACTGTTACTTTTGCAATTTTTGCAATTTTATAGACTAATTTTTCATAAAAAGCTGGATCGTATTCTTTCTTTGTTCCTAAAATATCAAGTGTAATATGTTCTCCAACTTTTGTTATCATTCTAATTTTTTTTATATGTTTTGCTCTTATTTAAAACTTTTTTCATTTCATTTAAACTTAAAAGTTTAGGCCGTCCTAATAAGAGAGCTTTGATGTACTGTTTGGCAAGATTATCTACTTCCTCTGCTAATTCAAATGCTTCTGCAAGACTAGATCCAAATGTGATCTGTCCATGATTGGCGATTAAACATGCTAATCTGTTTTTTAAAGCTTTAAGAATATTTTTTGATAATTCTCTCGTTCCGTAAGTTGCATATTTTGCACATTTAATATCTGATCCGCCAGCTAAGGCCACCATGTAATGAAATGCAGGTATTTTTTTATTATGTGTTGATAGAGCTGTAGCATTTGTAGAATGAGAATGAACTATTGCTTTAGCATTTTTCTTTGAAATATATATGTCTTGATGAAATCTCCATTCAGAAGAAGGTTTTTGTTTATTATTAAACTCACCTTTTAGATTTACAAAAACAATATCTTTTACTTTTAAAGATGAATATTTTTGACCTGAGGGTGTTATTAGAAATCCATTTTTATATCTTATTGAAATATTACCTGATCTTAATGCTGATAATTTTTTATCATTAAGCATTTTAGCAAATTTAATAATTTCTTTTTTTTGTAGTTTCATTTTATTTATATATAATAATTCTAAAATTTGATTAGAATCAATATATGGCTTTTTTTCAACCAGATAAATTACCGAGTTTAATGGTTGCTCCAAATGGAGCTAGAAAAGTAAAGAAAGATCATCCTGAAGTACCTTTAACAATAAAAGAGACTGTTGAAGTAGCTAAAAACTGCTTTGAAGCAGGTGCTAAAGCAATCCATTTACATGTAAGAAATGATAAAGGAGAACATGTGCTTGATGCTGGCTTGTATAAAGAAGCTTTAAAAGAGTTAGAATTTCAAGTTCCAAATATGCACATACAAGTTACAACTGAGGCAATAGGAAAATATTCCCCAGATGATATGAGGAAACTTGCTTATGATGTTACCCCACCAGGAACTTCTATTGGCACATCTGAATTAATACCCTCCAGAAAGCCCACAATAGAAGATATTAAATTGTATAAATATTTGACTGAAGCTGGGACAAAAATTCAACATATTTTGTATAACCCAGATGACATAGATTTATTAATTGATCTTTTGAAAAAATCAGAAATTCCTGTAGATGGGGTGTGGTGTTTATTTGTAATTGGTCATTACACTGGCAAAATTAGTTATCCAGAAAAAATTCCTGAGTTCATTGAAAAAATGAAAGTAAATAGTATTAATTTTGACTGGTCTATATGTGCATTTGGAAAAGAAGAAATGAGTTGTCTAGAAAAGGCAGTTAGTCTAGGTGGCAAGATAAGAGTAGGATTTGAAAACTCTTTATTTATGCCGGACGGAGAAATTGCACCTGATAATCATTCAAAGATAAAAGCAGTAAATAAGCTTTTTAATTTATCTTAAAATATTTGAATATTTTTTTAAAATCGAATTAAATTCTTGATTTGAATTAGCAGAACCCAAAATAAATCTATCTGGTCTTACTAAAATAGCTTTTGAATTAATATTTTTTAAATAGGCTGATATACTTTTTAAGTTATTCACTTTTAGTAAAGAACAATTTTTTATATTTTTTGCTTTAATTCCAGATGACATTATTATAATTCCTTTTTTTGAAAAATAATCGTCCAAATTTTTTTTATTTTTTAATTTAAATTGAGGAAAAATTTTTCCTCTATTTTTATCTTTCACATGTCCTATACCATCTCCTAATTTTGGTTTAATGGATTGCATACTTTTAATGCCTTTATCATTAGAACTTATATTTTTAGTTATTTGTATAGATTCTACTGCATTTACAAACTCTCCCATTCTCATAGTTGTTTCAATATATTCTTTAGCATTAAGCGACCTTTCAGATTGATATGAATTTAAAAGAGCCTCATTATGTTTAACCCTTAAGCATAATGAAATTTTCCATGCTAGATTCGATGCATCTCTTATTCCAGCGCACATTCCTTGTCCCATAAATGGAGGCATTAAATGAGCTGCATCACCAGCAATAAATATTCTACCATTACGCCATTTTCTCGCTATTTCTGATTTAAAGGTATAAACAGTTTTCCTTTCAAGTATAGCTTCACTTTTCTTAATCCAAGGTTTTAAAAAATTCCAAATATAATTTTCAGATAAAACTTTTTTTTCGCTAAGATTTTTTTTAATTGCAAATTCCCATCTTCTTCTTTTGCCGACATTTCTACAGTAAGTTGCCGGTTGTTTAGGATTTGAATACTGAATTGTCCTATCCGGTAAATTTTTTTTATTCTTTTTTAAAATTAGGTCTACAACTGCCCATTTCTGTGTAAACCCTAAGTTATTCATCTTTGTTTTCATTTGTCTTCTAGTAATTGAATTGGCTCCATCACATCCAACTAAATATTTTGACTTTATATTAAAAATTTTTTTGCTTTTGGAATTTATATATTTGATATTTACATTATTTTTAGAATTTTTAATTTTTAATACATTGGCATTTTGCTCTATTAATACTTTTTTATAACTTTTTAATCTTTTTCTGAGCTGTTTTTCCAAATCTGGTTGATGGAATCTATAACTTGGGTACCAACCATTATCTGTAATTTTTTTTGGTCTAGGCCAATCTAATATTACTTTTTGCTTCGAATTAACAAATTTTGTACCTTTGTTTATGATAGTATATTTCAAAAAATTTTTTGTTATCCCTATAGTTTGAAATACCCTCATTATTTCATCATCAAAATGAACAGCTCTGGGTAATGGATAAAAACTTTCTTCTTTATCAAGTATTAAAATTGAAAAACCATGCATAGCAAATAGATTTGCTAAAGTTCCCCCCGTAGGACCTAATCCTACAATAACTATATCAAATTCTCTCATTGATATTTTTATTAATTTTTTTTATTTAAGTTAGAATATAACCAAGGACAATCGATTAACAATGGCGCTTGTTTTCCTTGAGATGCAGTCTCAAGTCTTTTATTTCTGAATTTCATTCTTTCTTCATCAGGTAAATAAAGTCTTTCATGTCCCCAAAAACTAGGTCCCTCAAATGTTTCTATAGGTTGCCAAGTTGCTGGGTCAATAATTCGCCCTCCCCAGCCATTTTCAATAAAAAAACCAGATGGTGTTATTGAATAAAAAGATGTCATGTAATCATTTGTATGTCTTCCCATTGTATAAGCGATTGCATTATCTTTATACTGTAATAGGTCATAACCTTGGCCAACATCATCAAGATTATTATATTCAACCATAAAATGGTGAAAGCCTGTTCTTCCAGAACCAAACAACGCTAAACTATGGTGCCTTCCATTAACATGAAAAAAACATAATGATATAGGTGTATGGCTATAATCACTAATTTTAAAGCCCATTATATCTCTGTAAAAAGGTATTAAATCGTCAATTTTTTTTACATGAACAACAGCGTGTCCCATTCCTAAAGCTCCTGTCTTAAATCCAGAAATAGGTCTTCCAGGCTTAAAAGGATCAGTATCTAACATTGGTTTATAAACAAGTTCTATATGGTTTCCTTGTGGATCATCAAAATAAATTAAATCTTCAACAAAACGTTTATCTGCTAAAGAAGATTTGCCTTGTTGAACAACTGTTTTATTTTTTTCAAGTTTTGATGCAAAAATTTGAAGATCTTCTTTTGTTTCAACTTCCCACCCTAAAAAACCAAGGTTATCTCCATTTTCGCCTGTGATAGTTAATCTTTGTTTTTGATCATCCATACGAAAAGATAAAATATCTTTTCCACGATCTATCTTTTGCATACCTAAGTACTTTTGTGAATAAATAGACCAATCCTCAAATTTATCAGAATTAACTCCAATATAACTAAGTGCTTTAACTGCCATTTTATTAATATACTAGATTTTGAAAGAGCCCGCTATGAAATTAGCGGGCTCGGAATTAAACGATTAACCGTCTATTTTAGAAATTACTTCTCTTGCTCTTTTTAAAACAGCATCTCCATCAAGGCCTTTGCCTTTCATTTCTGCTAACCAGTCTGCTTCGATTGGAGCTAATATTTTTTTGTATTCAGCTAGAACTGAGTCTGATGCAACAGTAATCTCATGACCAGGCGTGTTTTCAACCTGTACCTTCATTTTAGCATTCTGAGTATCAATAAGATTAGAAGCCCAGTCTCCGAACCACTGACCTGAATGTTTATCAATACATCCTTTTGCTGCTGAAGAAAGGCCATTATACTTACCTTCATTCATTATTAATCCAAATGTTGCATTAGTAATGTTAACCTCTGTATGATATTTTGTTACATCGAATAATCTAAATGAACCAATAGCTGTATAAGGAAATGGAGTTCCATCTATAACACCTTTGTTTAGTGCTTCAGAAGTTCCGGGCGCTGGTACTTTCACTCCTGTTGCTCCTAAAGTTTTAAGTATAGTTCCAGCTATTTTGCTTGGTACTCTCATTTTTTTACCTTTGAAATCTGCAGGTTTGACTACTTTTGTATCCTTCATATGGATTTGATATCCAGGGTTGGAATGTAAACCTATAAGTTTAATTCCAGCCATTTCTTTATCAAGGTAACCTTCCTCATAAAGAGTGTTCAAAGCTCTAGATCCTGCTTTTGAAGTTTTTGTTAAAAATGGTAATTCAACAACAGAACTTAGTGGGAATTGACCACCAATGTATCCTAATACTGTCCAAGAGATATCTGCTACACCTGATGTTACAATATCATATTGTTTAGGAGGACTTCCTAAAACTCCACCTGCATACATTTTTACATTTAAAGCACCATTTGAGCATTTATTTACCTTATCTGCCCAAGCAGCTAAAATCTTACTTGCTATGAATGCTTTTGGTGGTTCAAAAGTTGCCAACTTTAATTCAGTAGCAGAAGCTGAACTAATAATGCCTAAGGAAAAGATTCCTAAAACAATTCCAATTAATTTTTTTTTCATATTAATTTCCCTCTGTTAAAAATAATTTAAGAAAGTCTATAGTGAAATCTAGATGATTTCATCCTTAATTGTGTTAGATAAAATACCAATTTCAGTAATTTCTATCTCAACTTTATCACCAGGTTTCATAAATATTGGCGGGTTTCTTTTAAAACCTACTCCTCCTGGAGTTCCAGTTACTAGAACATCTCCTGCTCTCCAAGCCATAGCTTTAGAAACATAAGAAATTAAGATGGGTATATCAAATATGAGTTGGCTTAATTTTGCATTCTGCATGACCTCACCATTTAATCTAGTTTCAATAGTTAGATTTTTGTAATCTTTTATATCTTCTGCTAAGACCATATGTGGACCGAAACTTCCTGTTTTTTCAAAGTTTTTCCCCATTCCAAATTGTCTTGTATGTCTTTGCCATTCTCTAACAGTACTTTCGTTATAACAAGAATATCCAACTATGTGATTTAGTGCATCATCTGGTTTTATATGTTTTCCACCCTCACCCATAATTACCGCCATCTCGCCCTCAAAGTCTAAGCTTTGTGAGACAACTGGTCTTTGAATAGATTGCAAGTGTGCTGTCTGGCTTTCTGGAAATCTATGAAATATAACGGGATTTTCTTCTACTGTCCTATTAGTTTCTTTTACGTGTTCACTGTAATTTAAACCAACACATATAATTTTTCCTGGATTTGGTATTAATGGTAAATATTCAACATCTGAAACATTTAAATCTCCTGGATTATTTTTTGCATAATTTTTTGCTTCATGGATTCCTTTGTTTGAAATTAAATCTTTTAATGTGTTTGAATTAGAAATTTTTCCAGTCAAATCTGTTATTTTATTATTGTTGATAATGCCAAATTTTTTTTGTCCGTTATGCGAAAAGGAAATAAATTTCATAAGTAATACTTTCTGTTTTTGGTACAGTTTATATGGTAATGTTTACAGAATTTGAAGCAACATTTTTATGATTTCTAAAGTCAGTAGAGTTTTTGATTATTCAGCTATGGCTTCGGGTATTATATTATTTTTATTAGCTGTATTAACTTTTTGTGATGTTTTTGGTAGACGTTTTTTAAACTCTCCAGTTACAGGCACAATTGAGCTAGTTGAGATAGGAATGGCTTTAGTTGCGTTTCTTGCTATGCCAAGAGCTTTTTTCTTAAATGCAAATGTATCAGCAGACTTTATTAATAATTTAAATTTAGGGATATTTAAAACTTATTTAGTGATTTTAAAGTTTATTTTAATGATATCAATAATGTCATTAATGGCATACTCGACAACTTTAACTTCTTACAAATTTATGAAAAATCAAAGAGTAACTATCGATCTAGAACTTTATTTTTATCCATTTTATTTTATATGCTCTATTGGTATGTGGTTAAGTGTAGTTGCTATTCTAGTTTGGTTTGTAAAAACTCTTTTAGTAAATAATTTAGAGAAACAGGCTTAATGGGAATTGAGGCTGTAATTAACGGTGGCTTAGCTTTCGCTGCGGTCTTAATTTTAATGGTGTTGAACGTTCCAATAGGTATTGCAATGTTAGTAGTTGGCTTTACTGGTTTTGCAATGATATCAGGTTTTGATCCAGCGATATTTGTGCTAGGAACTGCACCATTCGACGCTGTATCTAAATATACATTATCGGTTTTACCACTCTTTGTTTTGATGGGAAATCTTGCAAATAGCTCTAATCTATCAAGAAATCTTTATGATGCTGCTTATGCAGTTGTAGGTCATTATAAAGGCGGACTAGCAATGTCAACTGTAGGTGCCTGTGCTGGTTTTGGAATGATTTGTGGATCATCAATTGCTACAGCTGCTACAATGTCTCAAATGGCCGGTCCAGAAATGAGAAGACATGGATATAGTGATGCTCTAATAAGCGGTTCTATTGCATCAGGTGGAACATTAGGGATTATTATTCCTCCAAGTGTAATATTAGTCATATATGCATATTTAACAGAACAATCTGTTCAGGAACTTTTTTTTGCTGCATTAATTCCTGGGATAATTGCTGTTGTACTTTATATGATTGCAATAAGGGTTTATCTTTTAATTTATCCGTCACAAGGTGGATACGGAGTTAAGATGCCATTAAAAGAGAGAATTTCTGCTCTATCAAAAGTTTTTCCTATTTTCTTAATTTTTGTAATCATGATGGGCGGACTTTACTTAGGTTTTTTTACAGCAACTGAAAGTGCAGCTGTAGGAGTAATATTAGTATTAATTTTTATATTTTTTAGAGGTCAATTAAAATTAAATCTTTTAAAAGATGCGGTTTGGACGACTATCAAAACGGTTGGATCATTATATTTAATTGTAATAGGAGCTAGTATATTTAATTATCTAATAACTGTTACGCAATTGCCTTTTGCGGTAGTTGATTTTATTAATTATCTTGAACTTACTCCGCTAGGGGTAATTCTAGTAATTTGTGCAATATATTTAATTCTTGGAACTGTAATGGACTCGTTAGCAATGTTATTTTTAACTATTCCAGTTTTCTATCCAGTAATAGTTGATGCAGGAATAGATCCTGTGTGGTTTGGAATATTTGCGGTAATTGTTGTTGAATTTGGATTAATTTCTCCCCCAGTTGGTATGAATTTATTTGTAATTAAAGGTGTTATGCAGAAAACACCCTTGCAAACTATTTGGTTTGGTACGCTTCCTTTTTTAATGACTGATGTAATTAGACTTGCATTAATTATAGCTTTTCCAGCTATATGTTTGTATTTGCCTAGTCTGATGACTCCGTAGAATTATTAAAATTTCGAAAATAATTAAAATAAATTAATCCAAAAATAGCTCCAACTAGGATCAATATATATTGATAAAACTTCAAAAGTACAAATACCACTGGTAAATCTTTTCCAGGGTTCTGAGCAATAAAATTTTCGGTGCCGTCTTTGTATAAGTCAATCGGTCCAAAAGTTGCATATAGACCATAAATAAAAATATAAATACAAGGTAATATTGAAATTAATAAAAAAATTTTATTTTTTTTAATTAATTTTAATAAGTTTGCAGAGACACCGACTAAGACTAAACCAATTAAAGATAATATTAAAGGATTCATTACCATACACCTATCATAATTCCATCTTCTTTGGTATAATCTCTATCTTTCAAAATAAATTCATCTGTTGCTGCAACTCTATTTTTTCGATTAGTAATCCTATCAAGGAGAATATCTTTCATTTCATCAACTATTTTTGAATATTTAGGAGATTGTCCAAGGTCATTAAATTCATCAGGATCATTTTTTAAGTCAAATAATTGGGGTGGAAATCCTTTATAGTAAATATACTTCCACTTATTATTTCTAATCATATATGCCCTAGCATCAGATGGACCAATATTTAAAATTTTTCTGGCCTCATTAAATGAATAATCAATTTCGCTAAATACACTTTCCTTCCAATTTAATACTTTGTTGCCTCTTATAATTGGAAGTAAAGACTGTCCCTCTAGACGATGTCTGCTTACTTTACTTTCAACAGAGTCTAAGAAAGTTGGGAGCAAATCAATAGCTTCAACAAATCTCTTTTCTCTTGTGCCTCTATTATTGTCAGACAAATTACTAGGGTCATAAATAATCATTGGGACTTTAACAATTTGTTCATGGAATAATTCTTTTTCACCTAGCCAATGATCACCCTGGTAGTCACCATGATCTGAAGTAAAAACTATCATAGTATTTTTCATAAAATCTTTATCTTCTAGAAATTTAAATAATCTTCCGAGATTGTCATCAATTTGTTTTATTAATCCCATATATCCTGACAGAACAGTATTTCTCACCTCTTCTCTTGAAAAAGTTTTTGAAATATTATTTTCCATAAATGCTTTATAAACAGGATGATCTATTTCTTTTTCAGTATTACTTCGATGAACTGGATAAAATTGATTAGCTGAATACATATTATGATAAGGTGCGGGAGCAATGTATGGCCAATGAGGTTTAATGTAAGATAAATGTAAAAACCAAGGCTTATCTTCACTTTCTTGAATGAATTCCATTGAACGGTTTGTCATAAATGCAGTTTCAGAGTGTTCTTCTTTAACCCTTGCAGGTTTATTTGAATTTCTTAACCTCCAACCACTTAGAATTTTTCCATTTTCATCTTCTGATGAATTTGCCCAACTATCCCATGGATTTTCTCCTTCATATCCAAGTTTATTTAACCATTCATTATAAGATAATTTTTTGTTTGAATTTTTAATATGGTTATTTGGGTGAAGTCCATCATCTCTCTCATAAGGCTCAAACCCTGGCTCACTAACTGTCAGACCTATTTCTGTATCTTTAGATATTCCAAGTCTGTTCATTCCATCTAAATCAGGTCTCATATGAGTTTTGCCTACAACACCAGTTCTTATCCCAGATTGTCTTAAATAATCCCCAATAGTTAATTCTCCTATTGGCAAGGGTATTTGATTCCAAGTTGAACCATGACTAAATACTGTTCTCCCAGTGTAATATGATGCTCTTGAAGGCCCACAAACAGGTGCTTGAACATAGGCGGACTCAAACAATACTCCTTTTTTTGCTAATCCATCTATATGAGGTGTTTTTAAATGTGGATGACCATAACAAGATAGATAATCAAATCTTAACTGATCAGCCATTATAAATAATATATTTTTAACTTTATTCATTACTGTTTAAACATTTTTTTTAGACCATTTGTAGATGCTTCACACACACCTTTTTCTGTTATTAAGCCTGTCACATATTTTGCAGGTGTAATATCAAAAGCAAGGTTCATGGATTTACTCTTTTCAGGATAAATCAAAACTTTTTTTATGTTATTTTTATCATCTTTTCCCTCTATATAAGATAGTTCTTCGGCGTCTCTCTCTTCAATTGGTATCTCATTATAATCTTTTGTTTCCCAATCAATAGTGGAACTTGGTAGAGCTACATAGAAAGGTACATTATTATCATATGCAGCCAAAGCCTTTAAATAAGTACCAATTTTATTACAAACATCACCTGTTGATAAAGTTCTATCAGTACCCACAATACACATATCTACCTCGCCTCTTTGCATTAAGATTCCACCTGTATTATCTGTAATAATTGTATTTGGTATTCCTTCTTCATTCAATTCAAATGAAGTTAAATTTGCGCCTTGATTTCTTGGTCTGGTTTCATCGACCCATACATGTACGGGAATACCTTTTTTATGTGCATGATAAATTGGAGATGTTGCGGTACCCCAGTTAATAGTAGCTAACCATCCTGCATTACAATGAGTAAGTATATTGACTGTTTTTTTCTTTTGATTATAGATTTTCTCAATAATTTTAAATCCCTCTAAACCTATATTTTCACAAAAATTTATATCTTCATTACATATTTCTTTGGCTTCATTTATTGCAACATCAAATAAATTTTCAGATTTTATAAATGATAATTTATTATTCATCCTATGGACTGCCCATTGTAAGTTAATTGCAGTTGGTCTTGTATTAACTAATTTTTCTGAGCTTTTTTTAATAAATTTTAATTCATTATTTTCCTTAATTGCCAAAGCTATACCGAAAGCAGCTGTAGCTCCTATTAATGGGGCGCCCCTGACTTCCATTGATTTAATTGCATTAACAGCATGATCTACTGTTTCAAGATCCTTAATAATAAAATTATGAGGAAGTTTTGTTTGATCAATTATTTTAACAACATCATCTTCGTACCAGATAGTTCTATATTCTTTTCCTTGAATTCTCATTTATTTAATATTCTACCAGCAATGGTTTTAAGTTTTTCAATTGTTTTTTGAGTTCTTTTTTCTGGAGCCGTAATTATTGCTACATCTAAACAATTATTAGCTGGATCATTAGGATCTATGTGATTTTCAAAGTTCTCTATTAAGTTTTTAATCATATTTTTAGCTTTTGCTGCATTGTCTAAAAGTACTTTTATAACTTGTTGAACATCAACATTCTCATGATCTGGATGCCAACAATCATAATCTGTTACCATAGAAACCGAAGCATATCTAATTTCAGCTTCTCTCGCTAACTTTGCTTCTGGCATATTAGTCATTCCAATCACATCTGCATTCCAGGACCTATAAAGATTAGACTCGGATAAAGTTGAAAATTGTGGACCTTCCATTACTACATAAGTTCCTCCCCTTTGATAATCTATTCCTTCTTTTTTAATTGCATCCTCACATGCATTCATTAATCCACTTGATGTTGGATGGGCCATTGATACATGGGCAACAATTTCATCTTCAAAAAAAGTTTTATTTCGAGCAAATGTTCTGTCTATAAATTGATCGATAATAACAAACTTACCTGGGTGCAAATCTTCTTTAAGTGAGCCAACTGCAGATATAGATACAATATCTGTTACACCTAGTTGTTTTAATGCATCAATGTTTGCTCTAAAATTAATATTTGATGGTGATATAAAATGGCCCTTTCCATGTCTTGGAAGAAAATAAACTTCTTTACTATTATAATTTGTCTTTAAAATCTGATCTGAAGGTTCCCCCCAAGGAGTGTCTAAATCTATTAATTCTCTGTCTTTAAACTCCTCAACATCGTAAAGACCACTTCCACCAATTATTGCTAATTTATTATTTGCCATATAAAAAGTAATTATATTGTATTTATAAATAACTATTATGGATTTGAAAGATTATATTCGTTCAATTAAAGATTATCCTAAAAAAGGTATTTTATTTAGAGATATAACCACCTTGATAAAAGATGAGTTAGCGTTTAAGGAAACAATTAATCAGATAGTTGAAAAATCAAAAAAATTTAAGGTGGATAAAGTTGCAGCAATTGAGTCACGTGGTTTTGTGTTTGCATCCGCTGTTTCTTATATTTTAAAAAAACCATTCATAATGTTAAGAAAAAAGAATAAACTTCCTGCTGATGTTCACTCAGTAGATTTCCAATTAGAATATGGAACTGCAACAATAGAAGTGCACAAAGATTCTATTTCTGAAAATGACTCGGTATTAATAATTGATGATTTGATAGCAACAGGTGGAACAGCAGAGGCTGCCGCAAAACTTATAGAAATTTCTAAAGGAAAAGTTGCAGCTTTTATATTTGTCATAAATCTTTTTGATTTAGGTGGCTGTGAAAACCTTGTAAAAAATGGTTATAAAGTTGAAAATTTAATGGACTTTCCTGGACACTAATAGATATTTGCATTATGAAAAAAATATTACAAATTCTAATTTTTTTTTTATTTTTTCAAACACACTCATTAGCTGGACAATACTCTGATAGATTTGCAAATTGCTTAATGCAAAAAACTACCGATAGAGACAAAATTGTTTTAGTTAGGTGGGTTTTTTCAGTCATAGCTCAACATTCCGCACTTAGTACAGAATTTCAAATTAGTTCAGATAAAGTAAGAAACCATGAAATTGCAGTAGCTGATTATATGCAATATATTTTAGGCACTGTTTGCTTTCAGGAAACTAAAGATGTTCTAAATTATGAAGGTGTAGATTCTTTTGGTGATGCATTTGAATTATTGGGTGAATTAGCCATGCTCTCGTTAATGGAAGATCAAAGTGTTAATGCAGCATTTGAGAACTGGATACAATATTTAGATCCAAATTTTTTGAAAAAATTTGAGTAATTTTGGTAGCGGGAAGTGGGATCGAACCACTGACCTCGGGCTTATGAGTCCCGCGCTCTAACCAACTGAGCTACCCCGCCATAAATTCAAGAAAGTTATAATAGAAATTTTATATAACGCAATCAACTATTAAAAAATTAAGTTTTTTTAACTCCTGTTGGATGTGGAATTCCATCAATAACTAATTTTGGTTCGATACTAACATCGATTAACTTAGGACGATTGTCTAGGTAAGACTTTATACTATCAATAGACATCATATCATCTAAAAATTTTTCTAATCTAGGAAATTTTTTTATAATTGATGGATCAAGCATTTTAGATAAATCTAAATGATGAAATGTAACAAAATCACATGCTCTTGGCTCATCAAAGATAAAAAATTTTTTGTCATTACTCTTCAAAACTTTTTCAAGATCTTCAAATCTTGATAATAAAAAGGGCATCATGTCATTTTTTTTCTTAATAAATTTCTCTCCTGTTGCAAAATTTACTGTTGGGTTAAGTGGCATAAAAAGTTCCTGTGCACTCTGCATAATGGCATTTGCTTTAGCATTTAATATTGGATCAGTAATGTTGATGCCTGCTAAATTTTCTATAAATGTCATAATTGCCATACTTTGACAAATCTCATGTTTTTTATCTACAATTAACATAGGTAGTTGTTTAAAAGGAATACTAGGTTTTACATCTGACCATTCCTTTTCATAATAGTCCCATGACATAAGATCTTCATATTCAATATTTTTGTAATGAAATAACAAACGAGGAGCTTCTGCTAAAGCTCTCATTTTAAAATATATTAATTCTAATTTATGTGTCACTTAAATTTATGAGGCTATAAATTTTATTAAGTAATAAAGTATACCAGTAATTATAGTTGCATAAACAAAGCCTACAACAAACAATTTGATAATTATTTTGTTATCATCATATTTTGATTTTAAATATACATAAATGAGAGTGTAAATTCCCACTATTGCAATACTTAATAATATATCTGTTGGATTCATAGATTTTTTTATAATTCTAATTTAATCTAATAATATTACTTATTCAATTGATAATAGAGTAATTTTAGATTGTCTTATCTTTATCAAATAATAAACTGCTATTATTAAAAATATAGAGAGAGGAAAAAAATGATTAAATTTAAATCGATCAGCAAAACTTTTATGAGTTTTGTTTTAGTTATTTCATTTTTAGTATCTTCAACAGCAGCATTTGCAGAAATAGTAGGTAGACTTTCAGTTCATTGGAGTCCTAAACACCATAGTGCAAAACACGCTCAAATTTTTGCTGATGAAGTTAATAAAAGAGCAAATGGAAAATTAAAAATTGAAGTTTATCCATCTAAACAACTTTTTGGAATTAGAGAAGTAATGGGTGCTGTAACTTCAGGTGCAGTTGAGTTAGGGGGAATTGTTGGTGTTGTAAGTTTTCCACCAATAAATAAAAACTTTAATGTTGCATCTTTCCCAGGCCTATTTAACTCATGGGAACAACAAAGAGGTTTTTTCCAAAACTCTGCTAAAGGAAAAGAAATTTGGGGAGAGTTAACTAAAAAAACTAATTCAACTTTAGTAATGTACAATCCAGTTGGCCCGGTGATGTCAATTTCAAGTGCTAGAGAGTTAACTGGTATAGATGCCATGAAAGGTTTGAAAGCTAGAAGATTGCTTAAAAGTGAAGAGCCTATGTGGGATGCTCTAGGAGCAAATCGTGTATCTTTAAAAACAGGTGAAGTATACAACGCTTTACAATCTGGAATGATAGATACAATAAATAGCCCTCCAGGAAGTATAAAAGCTTATAGCTGGTGGGAATTTTTAAAATATGCTCAAAAGCCATACCAATATTATGCTGATGCATATATTATGGCTAACTCTACTTGGTTTAATAGTCTGCCGACAGACTTACAAAAAATAATTATGGACGTTGGTAAAGAAGTTGGAACACTTTCAACAGACAGAATTATGGATCATGGTGAAACTGTTCTTAAAGAATTCCAAGACAGAGGTGGTGTCGTAACTACTCTTTCAGGAGCTGAGAAAGCTAAATTTGATAAGCTAATGAAAGATGAAGTTATGCCAGCAATGGCTAAAATGATCGACTCTGATGCTTTAAAAGCAGCGCAAGAGTATGCAAAAAGTAATTAGAATAAGTTATTTGCTTAATCTAATAAAATGAAAGCGTTGCGAGCAGTTAATAATTTTTTAGCTTCGGCTTCATTAGCTCTCGCAATGTTAATCATTTTTATTATGGTTGCTGCACTATTTTTAAGTGCAGCTACAAGATTTATAACTGGAACTGGATTTGCTTGGTTTATAGAACTACCACCTGTTTTGGTTAGTTGGTTGGTATTTCCATTATTAGGACCCCTATTAAAAAAGGGACAGCATATTAAAGTTGATTTTTTAACTCCTATGCTTTCAAAAAAAAATAAAGAAATTTTGTTTTTAATTGTAAATATTGTTGCCCTTTTATCAGCATGTGTTTTCTTTAAGGCTGGTCTTGATGCAACAATAATGTATTTCAACTTAGGTCAAGTCATGGAAATTGAAATTAGTATCCCTATATGGTGGATGTTTTTAGCATTCCCTGTTGGTTTTTTAATATTAGCCTTAACTTCATTAGAATTACTATTCGATAACATTATAAATTTAATAAATAATTAAATGTTTTTGTTAGCATCTATATTATCATTGATAGCTTTAATTATTTCTGTTCCAATTTTTTTAGTGTTTGGTTTAGGCAGCTCTATAGCTGCTATTGGGGGATTAAATCTTCCTTGGTCCGTTTTAATTCAAGTATCTTTTGGGGCTCTAACAAAGCATGTTCTTATAGCTGTACCATTATTCATTTTTAGTGGGATGGCGATGCTTAAAGGTGGAGCGGCACTTAGACTAGTAAGATTTGCAACGACTTTGGTTGGACATTGGCCTGGTGGTTTGGGTGTTGCAATGGTTATTGCGATGGGTTTCTTTGCAGCATTCTGTGGATCTATATTAGCCGCAATTACTGCGGTAGGAACAATAATGATGCCAAAAATGATTGAACAAGGTTACCCTACTCCGTTTGTTGTTGTTCTTGCAGCATCTGCTGCACTTCTTGAAGCTTTAATTCCTCCATCAAATGCTGCTATTCTATTTAGTGCACTTACTTATGTTCCTGTCTCCAAAACATTTGCTGCCGGTGTAATACCAGGAGTAATACTTTTAATTTTAATGGTTCTTTTAGTTTTGTTTAAATGTAGACACATAAGAGCTGACAAAAAAGCTACATTTAGAGAAAGATTAAGGTCTTTTGTTACAGCTCTTCCAGCTTTAATAACGCCAGTTATAATTTTGGGTGGAATATACGCAGGTTTTCTAACACCATCAGAGTCTGCAGCTATAGCTGGGGTTTACGCTGTAACTATAGGTTTTTTAATTTATAGAGAATTGACATTTTCGTCTTTATTGAATTGCTTAAAAGATACAGCAATAATTACTGCAGTTATATTTTCAATTATTGCTACAGCAACTTTTCTAAGTGTGGTGCTTACTTACACTCAAGCACCTCAAAAAATTATAACTTATTTTACAGATATGGGAGTAAGTGTAAATTTATTTTGGATTATGTTGGGAATAATATGCTTAATTTTAGGAACCTTTATTGAAATAGTACCAGTATTTTATTTAACTGTTCCAATATTTGCAGCTTTAACACTATCTTTTGATCAAAGCTTACTTCATTTATATGTTGTATTTGTTGCTTTTGCTGGGATAGGAATGATTACCCCGCCAGTTTGTGTGGGAATATATACTGCTGCTGGTGTTATAAAAGAAAATCCAGCTAACGCATTTAAAGAGGTGCCATTGTTTACAATTGTTGGAATTATTTATGGAATATTGATGATATTATTTCCTATATTATCTACTTGGTTGCCAAGTCTTCTCTAATTATTCTAATTGTTCTCTAATTTCTTTTTCACAAATAACTCTAGCTTCTTGTGGGGCGATTTCTTTAAGTATTTTACCTTTAGCTATAACACAAGCTGATATAGATTTTTGAAGACTAAATTCCTCATATTTACCAACACTCATATAAAGAAATATTATAGCCGCTCCTAAAAATAACAACAATTTGTAATTTTTATACATTAAGAAGGTTGTTGTTCTGGTAAAGAGATATCTAAATGATAGTTTGGTTCATCTCTTTGTTTTTTAAGAGCTGGAATTATTTCTTTATAAGTATCAAATAGTCCATTTTTAATTTTAGGTAACTGATCTTTTAAATGATGGTGTAATTTTTCTAAATTATAAGCTGGAACAGTTGGAAACATATGATGTACACAATGATACTCCATTTTCCAATATAAGAAACTAAGTATTGGATTTAATTTCATATCCCTAGCTGATAATCTATGATCTTTTACATCTCTTGCCAAACCAGCATGTTGAGTAAAGGCAACAAGCTTGTGTAATCCTTTTCCATAATAATGAGGTAATAAAAGATATAACGCTGGCAACCATGAAGATATTAATAAGGACCAGACAATTATAGAAAACCATATAACAACATAAATTCTTGAAATCAAAATAGCTCTTGGTCTTGCATTTTCTGGAATACTTTCAATCATAACTTTAGTTTGTATACCAAAAGCATGTTTTATTACTTCAAAAGCTATGCTTTTTTTGAAAAATAATAATTCGCCAAATGGAATTAAATTCATTATTAATTTTTTAGGAGTATCCTTTAAATTATTGTCATATTCAATTTCATGATCATAAGGATTTTTTGTTGAATAAGTATTTCCATGGTGAACAAAATGTGTAAATCTCCACCTTGTTGGTTCAAAATATGCCATGAAACATGAAATATAGTAAAAAAATTCGTTTAAAAATTTTGTTTTAAACGCAGTTTTGTGACCGGTCTCATGCCAAATTGGATTACAAAAACAAAAGATATTTCCATAAATGTAAAACCATAATACTGACCACCATAAACCCCATGTTAAATATGCTAAATATCCAACAATGCTTAATAAGCTAAAGTAAATACTTACATGTATTAATCCTTTGATGTCTGATTTTTTTGTGAGTTCTCTTAAGACTTCTTTATCAATATTGGGTCTGAACCATTTTTCTAACTTAACATCCATAGTCAAAGTAATTTATTAATGTGTATAAATTATATATTAATTGTGAGTTAAAAAATATTAAATTTATGAAAAAATATATTCTGTTTTTTTTATCTACATTGTTACTGGATATAATAATAAGTAACCTAATTTTCAAAAATACAAAATATTGGGATAATCATAAATGGGAGGAAAAATGGTGGAGAGTATCTTCATCAATTTATCATCACGATATACTTCCAAACACAGACCAAATTGAGGTATGGGGAGGACAAATAAAACAGAGACTTATTACTAACTCTATAGGTTTTAGAGATAAGGAAATAAGAAAAATAGATAAAGTTAATATTCAACAAAAAAGAATTTTATTGATTGGAGATTCTTTTATTGAAGGATCTGGTCTTGATTTCGAATATACTTTTGCTGGTCAATTGCAAAGGCATCTAGGAAGTGATTATGAAGTATTAAATTCAGCGGTGGGTTCTTACTCTCCAAGTATATACTACAAAAAAATCAAATATTTTATTAATGAAGGTTATAAATTTGATCAAGCTTTAGTTTTTTTAGATGTATCCGACATATATGATGAAATGTTTATTAAATTTAATGAACAAGGAGATATTTTAACTTATGAAGAAACAAAAAAAAGACCAATCTATAAAACTATTTTTTATTCAATAGGAAGATTATTAAGAGACAATTCTACTATTTTTAGATTTTTAAATATTATATCTGATCGTACTGAACTAATTAAAAATTATATAAAATTAAAAATAAAAACATCTAAAGAGCTCAAAAAAGGTTTTTTTAAAACTAAAAGAGACGAAGTAATGTTTTACAGAATGACACATATAGATAGGGGATTCTGGACTTTTAACGATTCAAAATTTAATGAAGTAAAACAAGGACTCTCACAATCGGAAGAATATTTAATTAAGCTTTTTGAATTGCTTAAAAAAAATGAAATAAATTCCACACTAATTGTGTATCCTTGGCCAACTCAAATATTTTATGGAGATAAATATCATGAGTTTTATTGGAAAAACTTTTCAAAAAAATATGAAATTAATTTTTTAAGTATTTATGATAAATTTCAAAAAGAAAATAAAAGAGATTTTATTTTTAATAACTTTATTTATGGAGACATTCATTGGAATTTAAATGGCACCACTCTTGTTAAAGATAAAGTCTTAGAGGCTTTAAAATTTTAGTCTAATTCAAACTTGTCGCTATAGTCTTTTTTTAAATCTTGATTTTGTTTCTTTTTATCTAAATAACAATTACCAATTATCAACTTATCCAAATCTGTTCCCATAAAACAATTAAATGCGTCCTCTGGAGTATTTACTATTGGCTCTCCCCTCACATTAAACGATGTGTTTACTAAAATTGGACATCCTGTGATTTCTTTAAATTTAGAAATTAATTTATGATATTTTGGATTTGTGTTTTTATGAACTGTTTGTATTCTTGCTGAATAATCTACATGTGTAATTGCTGGGACAGACGATCTTTTCACATTTAATTTTTCAATACCAAACAATTTTTCATCTTCCTCTGACATTGGAATACATTTTTCTTTCCTTAAATCAGCAACCATTAACATATAGGGCGAGACAGATTCCATCTCAAACCAATTATTTAAATCATCAGATAAAATTGATGGTGCAAATGGTCTAAAGCTTTCTCTGTATTTTACTTTTAAATTTAAATTTTTTTGCATATTAGGTGATCTGGGATCACCTAATATTGATCTACCTCCTAAAGCACGTGGTCCAAATTCCATCCTACCTTGAAACCATCCAACAGCATTGCCCTCTGATAAATCTTTAGATGTTCTATTTATAATTTCCTCTTCGTTTAATGTTTCAAATTCAGCACCCATGCGTAACAACTCTTTTTTAATTTCATCTTGAGAATATTCAGGTCCTAAATAAGATCCAGACATATCATCATTTTGATTTATCACTCTTGGATTGTTTTGATCTAAATGCCATAAAGCTAAAGCTGCACCCAAAGCTCCTCCAGCGTCTCCTGCAGCTGGCTGAACCCAAATATTTTCAAAAATTTTTTCTTTAAGAATCTTTCCATTTGCTACACAGTTTAAAGCAACACCACCAGCAAGACATAAATTCTTTAATCCATATTCTTTCTGTACAGATCTAGCTAATTTTAACATTATATCTTCAGTTACTTTTTGAATTGAGGATGCAATATCCATATGAAATTGAGTTAATTTATCAAATTTGGGATCTCTTGGTTTTTGACCAAATAAATCATCAAATTTTTTATTCGTCATAGTTAATCCTGTAGCATAATTAAAATAACTTTGATCAAGTCTAAAAGTTCCATCTTTTTTTACATCAATTATTTTCAAAATTTCACTTACATAATTTGGTTTACCATATGGAGCTAAACCCATTAATTTATATTCACCACTGTTTACTTTAAATCCTGTGTAATATGTAAATGCTGAATAAAGAAGTCCAAGAGAATGTGGAAAATGAATTTCTTTTTTTATCTCAAGGTCATTATTTTTACCAACGGCAACAGTAGTGGTAGCCCATTCTCCTACCCCATCAGCAGTAATTACAACAGCTTCATTAAATGGAGATGGAAAAAAAGCGCTTGCAGCGTGACTTAAATGATGATCTGAAAAATAAATATTTTCTTTTTTTTTATCATAACTCACATCATGATTTTTTAATTTATTCTGAAGTAGATTTTTTTGAAATAGTTTTTCTTTGATCCAAATAGGCATTGCTTTTGAAAAAGACGCAAAACCTTTTGGTGCAAATGCAACATATGTTTCTAATAATCTTTCAAATTTTAAAAAAGGTTTTTCAAAAAAAATTATTTGATCAATTTCACTCAATTTTAAATTTGCATAATTTAAAACAAACTCTACAGCATTATGTGGATAGTTTGAATCATGTTTAATTCTAGTAAATCTTTCCTCTTGTGCGGCTGCAGTAATTTTTCCATTTATTAATAAACAAGCTGCGCTGTCATGATAAAATGCAGAAATTCCTAGAATAGAGCTCACTTAAAATATTGTATATATAAATGGTGCAACTGCTGAACCTTGGCTAAGTACAATTAAACCACCAAATAAGACTAGAACTAATATAATTGGAAGTAACCAATATTTTTTTCTTACTTTTAAAAACTCCCAAAATTCTTTTATAAAACTCATAAATTAAAATTGATTTTTCATTTTACTTTTAGGGCCTGATTTTTCAATCCAATATGTATTATTTTTGTTAAATTTTAAATTTAGCAAATCTTTTTGTAATAATTTCATTAATAATGCAATAGGTGTTACGACGAAAAAAAATATAACTCCCATTACAATTGGTGAAACAATTTTTCCTAAAAATAAACCAAATTTAAACCAAACTATGTTTAGTGGATTTAATAATTTTGAGTTTAATAATCCTAATACTAAAAAAATAAATGAAATTATTAAAGACCAAATTCTTATATTTTCATTATTTAGCATTGGATAGAGTGAGATGATTAAAAAAACAATAAAAAATACAACTCCAAAACTTCGGTTTGATCCAATTTTTATATCATTTTGGTCCATGAACTTAATATATAGATTTATAATGATTTTAAGAAGTGAAATTTATTTATCTAATTTAAACCTTTTTGAGGTTTCATGTCTTCTTTATTTATACCAGCAACCTGCACTGGTTTTTTCATTGCATCTCTTCTAAATGGTTCACCTAGTTCTTGATTTAAAATCACTTCAATAAATGTTGTTATCCCTTTTTTTTGATCCTCACAAGATTGTTTTATTGCTGCTGTTGTTTCTTCCATAGTTTTAACTGTAACGCCTTTCAATCCGCATGCATTGGCAACCTTAGCGTAGCTCAATTCTGGATCAAGTTCTGTCCCAATAAAATTATCGTCAAACCATAGGATAGAATTTCTTTTTTCTGCTCCCCACTGATAGTTTCTAAAAATAACCATAGTTATTGCAGGCCACTCTTCTCTCGCACAAGAACTCATCTCGTTCATGCTTATTCCAAAAGCACCATCACCAGCAAAACCAATTACAGGTATGTCAGGACATCCAATTTTAGCACCTAATATTGATGGAAAACCATATCCACATGGGCCGAATAAACCTGGTGCTAAATATTTTCTTGGTTTCTCAAAAGTTGGATAAGCATTTCCTATTGCACAATTATTTCCAATATCGCTTGAAATAATTACATCCTCCGGCATTCCAGCTTGTATTGCTCTCCAAGCTTGTCTTGGTGACATTCTATCTGAGTCTCTTTCTCTTGCTTCTTTATTCCAAACAGTTCCTGGGTCGTCATCTTCATGATCTAAACTTGTTAGAGTTTGTAACCATGCAGATTTCGTTTTGTGAATTAAATTTTTTCTCTCCTCTCTGCCATTATCTCCAGCTGTAGGAGAAAGTTTTTCTAAAATCTGCTGTGAAACCATCTTAGCATCTCCACAAATACCTACAGTTACTTTTTTAGTAAGACCAATTCTATCTGGATTCATATCAACCTGAATAATAGTTGCATTTTTTGGCCAATAATCAATTCCATATCCTGGTAAAGTTGAAAATGGGTTTAACCTTGTTCCTAAAGCTAAAACTACATCTGCTTTTGAAATTAACTCCATTCCAGCTTTTGAACCATTATATCCTAATGGGCCTACTGCTAGAGGATGGCTTCCAGGAAAACTATCATTATGCTGATAACCATTACATACAGGAGCATCTAACTTTTCAGCTAACTGTTTACATTCATCAATTGCATTTCCTATTACTACTCCCGCTCCAGATAATATTACTGGAAATTTAGCCACTGATAAAAGTTTTGCAGCTTTTTCAATTGCTTCTTTTCCCCCGCCTTGTCTTTCAAATCTTACAATTGGTGGTAACTCAATATCTATTACTTGTGTCCAATAATCTCTAGGTACATTAATTTGTGCCGGTGCTGAACCTCTAAATGCTTTTTCAATTACTCTATTTAGGACTTCAGCCATTCTTGAAGGATCTCTTACCTCTTCTTGATAACAAACCATATCTTTAAATAAATTCATCTGTTCTACTTCTTGAAAACCGCCTTGACCCATAGTTTTATTTGCTGCTTGTGGTGTAACTAATAATAATGGTGTATGGTTCCAATAAGCTGTTTTAATAGGTGTAACTAATCCTGTAATTCCTGGCCCATTTTGAGCGATAACCATTGACATTTTTCCAGTTGCTCTCGTGTATCCATCTGCTATTAATCCACCATTAGTCTCATGAGCAACATCCCAAAATTTAATTCCTGCTTTTGGAAACAAATCAGATATTGCCATAAAAGCTGAACCTATAATTCCAAACGAGTGTTCAATGCCATGCATTTGAAGAACTTTTATGAATGCTTCTTCTGTAGTCATTTTGGTCATAGTGCAGCCTTTCTTAATTCTTTTTTTATTTGTTAAAGTGTCCGATTAATATATAAGATTGTTCAAAATTCAAATAAAGAAATCGTCACAATGTCTAATACAGATATAATAATTCACGATGAGAAAGACAATGTAGGTGTTGTAGTTATTGAAAAAATAACTCCAAATCAAGACTGTAACTGCTGGATTATGGAGAATGACAAATCTGTCTCAATTCAATCAAAAGACGAAATACCTTTGGGTCATAAAATTGCGATGGTTGACTTAAATGAAGGGGATACGATTGTAAAATACGGACATGATATTGGGAAAGTAGTAAACAATATTAAAAAAGGTGAACATGTTCATGTTCATAATGTAAAAACAAAAAAGTGGTAATTTATGGAAATTCCAAAAAGTTTTTTAGGCTATAAAAGAGAAAACGGAAGAGCTGGGACACGTAATCATGTTATAATTCTTCCTGTCGATGATATTTCAAATGCTTGTGCTGAAGCTGTAGCAAATAATATTAAAGGTACTATAGCTTTACCTCACTCTTATGGGCGATTACAATTTGGTGCTGACTTAGAACTACACTTTAGAACAATGATCGGAACAGGAAAAAATCCAAATGTAGCGGCAGTAATAGTCATAGGGATTGAGCCTAAGTGGACAAAAAGAATTGTTGATGCGATTGCAACTACTGGAAAACCAGTTGAGGGTTTTAGTATAGAAGGTGTGGGTGATATAGATACAATTGCAAAAGTATCAAAAAAAGCACAAGAATTTTCAATGTGGGCATCTGAAAAACAAAGAGAGGATTGTCCAATCAGCGATTTATGGATTTCAGTTAAATGTGGTGAGTCTGATACAACATCTGGATTAGCTTCTAATCCAACAGTTGGTAACCTTATGGATAAATTAGAGCCGCTAGGTGTTCATTTATGTTTTGGGGAAACTTCTGAACTAACAGGTGCTGAGACAGTATGTGAGAAAAGAGGAAAAACACCTGAGGCACAAGCAAAATTCAAAAAAACTTGGAACGATTACAATGATTTTATTCTGAAAGAGGCAACTGATGACCTTTCTGAAAGTCAACCGACAGCAGGAAATATAGCTGGTGGATTAACCACTATTGAGGAAAAAGCTTTTGGAAACTTTCAAAAGATTGGTGGATGCCAATTTATTGATGTTTTAGAACCTGCAGAAGAACCAACAAAAGGAGCTGGCTTATACTTTATGGACACTTCATCAGCAGCAGCTGAATGTGTTACTTTACAAGCTGCAGGTGGCTTTAATATCCATCTATTTCCAACTGGGCAAGGAAATATCATCGGAAATCCAATTGAACCTGTAATCAAATTGACTGCAAATCCACTTACAGCCAAAACTATGAGTGAACATATTGATGTTGATGTATCAAAAATTCTATCTAGAGAGATGAATTTAAGCCAAGCAGGAGACGAATTAATTAAATCAACCTTAAGAGTTGCAAATGGAAGATTAACTTGTGCTGAAGCTTTAGGTCATAAAGAATTTGTTATGACTAAACTGTATAGAAGCGCCTAGTTACTTTTTTAGTTTAGCTAATCTTGCATCATTCCAATTAGAGTATACTCTTCTAATCATTGCAGCACCAACTCCTAGTATTACTGCTAACAATACCGATGTTAGTCCATAAAATATTGGCATATCTTCAGAAAAGCTTAATATAAATTGACTTAAGGTTCCTAAATCATCACTTGTATTTAGTACAGTATTTATAGCTTTTTCATCTTTAATAAAAGTATCATAAGCAATTGCAATACCTACTAGAAGCAAAAGAATAGCTAAAATGGTTTTGAATTCTGAGCTGTCAATTTTTTCACCTATTTTTTGTCCAAACTGTACTCCAATTATTGATCCCAAAATTAAAACAAAAACTAAAATCAAGTCTATAGTTCCATAATTTAATGCATGGAGAATTGTTACAATTGCACTAACAAAAATAGTTACAAATAGAGATGTGCCTGGTATTAACCTTGTAGGCATACCAATTATATAAATCATAGCTGGAACAAGTATAAATGCTCCTCCAATTCCCATAATTGCTGCTATGAAACCAACAATTAAACCAATTATAATTGGTGTGAAGGCACTTTCATAAAGTTGAGATTTTTTAAAACGCATTCTCAAAGGCAGTCCATGTATCCAATAGTGTTTATGCAATTTTTTTCTTTCAGTAATTTTTTTTCTTGCTTTGTCAATTTCTGAAACACCTTGAATTAACATAAAAGTTCCTAAAATTGCGAGGATATACATATACGCAAGAGAAATAACTACGTTTATTTTTCCAATATCTTTAAAATATGAGAAAGTTATAATACCTAATACTGTTCCAACTATCCCGCCAATTACAATCATAAAACCCATTTTATAATCAAGCGTTCCTTTTAGATAATGAGTTGTAGAACCTGAAACAGAAGTTCCAAGAATGTTGCTTGCTTCATTCGGAACGGCATATATTGGTGGCACACCCATAAAAATTAAAAATGGTGTCATTAAAAAACCACCACCTACTCCAAACAACCCTGATAAAATTCCTACAACTAAACTTAAACCAAAAATATATAAAATATTAATTTCAACTTGTGCAATTGGAAGAAAATACTCCATAAATAGTAACTATTCTTCTAATAGTTCAAAGTCAATAAATATGAATATTTTATATAAAGTTTTGAGCTGTACTTAAGATTATAATACCCCAAGCAAAGAATATAAAAAGATATAAAAATGATTTGATTATTTTGCTTAATTGATTTTCAAAGAATAAAGGTAATTTTTTTAAATTTTGATTTATTATTTGAAACATATTCGCGGAATATCACAAGTTGTATTAAATGCAAAGAATATTTTAGTTATTTAAAAGATTGTTGCTCCAAAAACCTTAACCTCATCCCCTTCATCTCCAAGGACGAGTCTACCTAGAAAGTCTCCTGGTATTTCAGTGCTAGTTTGTTTGTAAAGTATAGTAATATAAAGACCTCTTCTTAAGCAGCCTATAGCTTTACATCCTTCTGCTAAACTTGAGATAAGTTTATTACTTGCCCATTGTTTACCTAATTCAACTTCATTAGCTCCATACATCATTTGTGACGACAGATCTCTTGTAAATCCACCATAATCTTTAATGTTTGATGATTTAACTAGGTTTGCCCAAATAGGTTCAGCTATTTTAATAATTTCCTCATCGGATTTATCTAATAAAGCCATCTTATGATCTATTTAATTTAAGAAGCTTCTTTTTTCTCTTTTTCATCAACTATGTGATAAACAGGTGCCTTTTCCATAGTAAACTTACCTGTTTTAGGGTCTCTTCTAGATAGGGTGAGACAATGCCAATTTTCGTCGTCTAATTTCATATAATCACCTCTATAATAATAACCTGGCCAACGAGTTTCTTGTCTGAACAAGGTATGTTCTGTTACACATTGAGATGTAATTGTTCTATGTTTTAGCTCCCAAGCTCTCATCAGTTGGTGATAATCTTCAGCACCGACATTTTCTAAATCCTCTTCAAGCCATGCAAGTAGCTCTAACCCTTTTTTAAGAGTATTTTCATTCGTCATGTAATTATAGCTAATTCCACCTACATATTCGTCCATAATTTTTTGAAGTCTTTGTAAACCTTGGATCGGGGAAATATAACTTGGTGATACTGTTCCACCAGTTATTTCATTTCTTCCTACTGTATAATTTTCTAAAGGTTTATAAATCAATTCCTTGTAGTCATCACATTGCTTGTCGCTTACTTTAATATCATTTGCCTTTCGATCTTCTATATATTTCACAGCAGCTTTTGCAGCTAATCTTCCCTCAGTAAATGATCCAGATGAGAATTTATGGGCACTTCCACCCACAGTATCTCCGGCACCAAATAAACCTTGAATTGTTGTCATTCTGTTATATCCCCAGAAATATTCAGGTGGAGATAAATCCTCTGGGCCACTTACCCACGCTCCTGAGCACGTCGCGTGAGAACCCATAACATAAGGCTCAGATGTTGTTAATTCAGGATTTGTATATTTTGGATCAATATTTTGAGAAGCCCATACGACTGCCTGTCCAACCGTCATACCTAGGAAATTTTCCCAACCAACTGTTTCTAAGTGTGGGTCTTGAAATGCTTCTTTCGTCACCATATGAATTGGCCCACCACCAGCCATTGTCTCTTGAATAAAAGCATGATTACGTAAACATGTAGGAGTAGGATGATGATCAATATATTCTCCAACTAATTCTTTTGTTTTTTCGTACCATTTTTTTTCATAATTTTCACCATTCGCATTTTGTGTGTATGTTTTTAAATGTAAGAAATACGCACCAACTGGGCCATAACCATCCTTAAATCTACATAGAACAATTCTATTCTCCATTTGGGTCATTTTAGCTCCAGCAGCAATAGGTAGTGCATATGCTGATCCATTACTCCATGGTGCATACCAAGTTCTCCCCATTCCCTCACCAACAGCTCTAGGTTTGAAAATATGTGAGGCTCCTCCAGCAGCTACAATAACTGTTTTTGACTTAAATATGTGGTAGTCACCAGTTCTCATATTAAATCCAACTGCTCCGCCAACCCTGTTTTCATTATTTTCATCCATTAATAAATGGGTGATCATTATTCTGTTGTAAATTTTATCTGCTGATTTTTTTGCTGCTTCTGCAACAATGGGTTTATAGCTTTCACCATGTATCATTATTTGCCATTTACCCTCTCTTTGGTATCGACCTGTCTCTTTATTTTTCATCATTGGCAAACCCCATTCATCAAACATATGAACAGTTGAATCTACATGACGAGCCATGTCATATCCTAAATCTTCTCTAACTAATCCCATTAAATCATTTCTTGCATATCTTACATGGTCTTCTGGTTGATTTTCACCCCATTGCATTCCCATGTAACAGTTGATCGCGTATAAACCTTGGGCAACAGCACCACTTCTATCTATGTTAGCTTTTTCAACACATACTATTTTTAAATCTCTTCCCCAATGTCTAGCTTCGAAAGTTGCTCCAGTTCCAGCCATACCTCCACCTACGACTAAGATATCACAATTTTCTACAATAGTTTTTCTAGCCATTAATAATAAACTCCCTTTTTAAAAGCACTCTTGTCCACTTTTGGTAATTCTTTGTTTGTATTTAATCCCTCTGGTTCTGAATATAATATCTGAGAATTGATTTCTCCCTGATTAGGTTTATCACCTTCAGCTAATTTTGGAATAAACTTACCCCATGGTTTAGTCGTTATTGGTGATACAAAGTTCTTTTCAGTACCGTTTCTAAATTTAATTCTCCAAGAAATAGTTCCTTTTTCCTCTTCTCTTCTTACTCTTACACTATGTCCCATTGGAGCAAAATCTGCATAACCTCTTACATCAATTGCGTGGTTAGGACATGCTTTAACACATGAGTAGCATTCCCAACAAAAATTTGGCTCAATATTTTTTGCTCTTCTGATAGTTTCATCGATATGCATTATATCTGATGGACAAATATCTACACAATGACCACAGCCATCGCATCTTGTCATGTATACAAAAGTTGACATAATTTATATTTTCTCCTTTAAGTTCTGTATCATATTAATAATGTTTTGGCTCTTCTCTTTTTATACCTAGGCCAAATTGCTCAGGGGCATCAGCTTCAGGTGGAAGATTGTCCCTAGATCCATCAGCTTCAGCTAAATTCTTCTGCAATGCGGCACCTGGTTTATAAAACATGTGAGCAAATTTAGACCAATATACACCGCCGAATAAAACTAAATTTGCAATTATAAATAATCCTAAAAATACAAAATCATCCCATCTGCCTACTAAGTTTAAAGATTGAAGATATGACCAAATTAATCCGAACAATGAAGATGCAATCAATGCAAGTACAAATAAGTCCGCTTGGATTATTCTGTACCATGGTTGAGCTTCAGAGTAGACATCAACTCTTAAGAAAAACCAAAACCAACCACCGCCTAGAACTGTTAAAGCTGCACCAACATGCCAAATGATTGGCCAAAAAGCAGGTGTTACTGAATTTGGAGAAGTATAAAAAAATATCATCACAACAGATCCAACCCAAAACAGAATTGTTCCATACATTCCCATTACATGTGCCAATCTTCTTTTACCCGCTCCTAACTCAGAAGTAGTTGCTATATCACTTGCAATAGTCTTTGATATTACTGATATTCTTTCAGAAGTTGTTAATTCTTTTTTAGCTGACAATTTTGCTTTTTTTGCATTTTGAAAAAAGTATTTAACATTTTTTTTGTGGATAATATCCATAACAGTTCCCACTAGTATTAAAATACCCATAAGTATAACGAACGATTGCATTAAAATAGCCGGTACACTCTGGGATAAAATAAAAAATGGGTTTGTTGAAATCATTATGATGTTCCTTCCGCAATTGAATTCTTAGTATACTTATTAAAATAGATCAACTACGATAAAGTGACATTTTAGCACTGGTATATTGTTAAAAATTTATTTTTTACGCTGATAATGCTGTTTTGAAGGTATAACTCCCCTCACACCTCCTTGCGGGTTATCCACATCATTTTTTCTTCGTGGAATTAAATGTATATGGCAATGCATTATTGATTGCCCAGCTATTTTACCTGAATTTGTGCCAATATTAAAACCTTCTACAGTCGGATCAAGTTTTTGAATTTTATTTTTCATTTTTTTTATTAGCTTATTGCAGGATACAACTTCTTCCTCTGACATATCAAAATAGTTTTCAACATGTCTCTTTGGAATTATTAACGCATGATGTTTTGAAACTGGATAAGAATCAAAAGTAGAAAAAGCTAAATTATTTTTAAATATATACTCACTTGATGGAACATTACAAAAAAGACATGGATTATTTGGATCTCTCATTAGTTATATTTATATATATTCTTGCTGAATTCACTTTTGAAGGTTTTAAAAATTTTATTAAACGTTTCTTTGCTTTTTCTTTTCCAATTATAACCTTCAATAAAATTTACAGATACAACACCTTTTCCTGATCCAACTAATATAATTTCTTCAAACTGATTGATATCCTTTAGGTAAATATCCTTTTTGATAATACAAAATTTTTTTTCATAAAACTTAATATTTGTTCCCTTGTAGTAATTCGATTTTGGCGAATAAATCTTTTTTTTATAAACAAATAAAAGATTTGAAGTTCCAGTTTCAAGAATTTTATTATTTACACATAAAGCAATGTCCTGTTTTGATGTATTCATTTTTGACAAAAATTCTAATATTTTTTTATATTTCAAATTTTTATACTCAGGTTTTACTCTCTCATAATTTACTAATTTTAAACTAAATTTACTTTTTGGTATTACTCTTTCCCTAATAGAAACGGATATAATTTTTTTATTTAAAGCAATTCTGAGTAAATGATTGTAAGAAATTTTTATATTAACATTTTTTTTTATTAAATTTAAAATAATATTTTTAATATTATCCTCACTAATTTTATAAGCTTCTAAAGATTTTATTAAATTTTGAATATGTGATTTAAAAAAAAGAATTTTTGGTGGCTTGCTGTATATCCACATTGTAGTAAAGACACCATTTTTATTCCAAAGATCATTAAATTTAATCTCTTTAAGTGTGTTACGCCGATAGGATTTTTTTAATAAGTAGTTTACCATTTTTTGTTAGGAAAGATTCTGGGTGAAATTGAAATCCATATACATCATCTTTAATGTTTTCAAAACCCATTGCAATACCAGTATTTGAGCATCTGAGTGTAATTTCAAAATTTTTAGCTGAAAATGGCTCTTTTAATTTTAATGAGTGATATCTGCCAACTTTAAATTTTGAATTTTTTTGAAAGATTGATTTGCTGTTTGTTACTTTAACTTCCGACTGATATCCATGAAAAATATTTTTTTGTTGAATAATTTTTGCTTTTTCACAATATAAAATTTGTTGATAGCCTAGACATATTCCTATTATTTTTTTTCTTCCCTTAAATTTTTTATAAAGCTTTGATGTGCTTGGATAATCTTTAGGAGATCCTGGGCCTGGTGATAGAACTATTGTGTCAGATTTTTCAAGTAAGTTATTGTTTAACTCAAAATAATTTGTGCAAATAACTTTATCAAAATTGGAAAATTGATGAACAACGTTCCAGGTAAAAGAGTCTTGATGATCAATTATATATATCATTTAAATAATTCTAATAATGATTTCGCTTTTATAAAATTCTCATTAAATTCTTTTTTTGCTGCACTGTCTAAAACTACACCTGATGCTGCTGAAATTTCTGATTGCTTTTTGAAGTTTAAGATAGATCTTATTATTATATTAAATCTCATATCCTCATTGAATTTAATAAAACCAAAACTTCCAGTAAAAATATTTCTATCTTCTTTTTCCTGAGAATTTAATAATTGTAATGTCTTAATTTTTGGACATCCAATAACAGATCCACCAGGCATCATAGCAGTTATTATCTCTTTTACAGAAATATTTTGTTTTATCTTGCCCGCAATACTTGTCACATAATGATAAAGATGTTTATATTCTTCAACATACTTTTCATTTTTAATTTTTACAGTCCCAGGTTTGCAAATTCTTGATAAATCACTTCTTTCAAGATCAACAATCATATTATGTTCTTTTGTTTCTTTATTGTTGTTTCTAAAATATTTTAGAGCCTTTAATTTATTGTAAAATTTATTTTTTTTTAGCGTTCCAGCTATTGGTTTAGTAATGATATTGTTGCCTTTTCTATCAATCAATGTTTCTGGAGAACAGCTAACTATTGAATAATCTTTATCTCTTATCATAAATGACTCTGGAGATGAATTAATTTTCATAAGTTTCCAAAAGAAATTAACAGGATTTATCTCAGATTTATTTTTATATTTAGTACATATTTTTATTTGATAAGTTTGTCCTTCACGAATTTTCTTTGAAAAAATATCAAATATTTTTTTATACTTTTTATAGCTAGTATTTAATTTAAATGGGCTAGAAATATTAGTTTTTTGGAACTGATAACTAAAATTATGATTTTTTTTTGTTGAATATATTTTAATTTTGTCTCTAATTTTTATAATCGTTTCTGGTTTATAAAATACACCTTTATAAAATTTAATATTTTTTTGATTTTTAATTTTTATTTTTAGTAAATTGCAAAGTATCTCATAACCAAAAAAGCCAATAAAAATATCTGTTTCTTTTCTATATTTTTTTGTTGAAAAAGAATTTAAGAAATTTTCTATATTTCTGTTGTTTATTATTATTTTTTTTGAAAAATCAGTAAATAAATTATAACCACCTTCAACTTTATATATTATCAACGGCTTGTTTGACTGATAAAGATTTTCTAAAAATGGACTAAATTTAAGTTTATGCTGTTTGAACTCTTTCAATTGATTTCTCTTTAATTGGTAAGTGTATCAAACCTGCAAAAATTGATAATGCGATAGAAACGTACCATGCGTAATCAAAATTTCCATGCATTTCATAAAAAACTCCTCCTAAATATGCCCCAAGAAAAGACCCAATCTGGTGACTTACAAAAACTATTCCATAAAGAAGACCAATGTGTTTGGTTCCAAATATATGACCTACTAAACCATTTGTCGGTGGCACAGTTGAAAGCCATAGAAGTCCAAAAGTAATTCCAAATACTACTGAGTTAAATACACTTGGTGGTAAATATAAAAAATATATTAGCGACACACCTCTTAACAAATATATTGCACTTAATACTTTCTTTTTACTAAACTTAGTTGCAAGATAACCACTCCCCATAGTTCCTATCATATTGAAAACACCTACTAATGCTAAAATCATAGCTGCTGTCCAGTCTGGCATACCTCTATCCATCATATATGTTGGTATATGGGTAGCAACTAAAGCTATATGCCAACCGCAAACAAAAAATCCTAAGGTTAAAAATATAAAACTTTTATTATTAAATGCTTCTATTAAGGCTTCCTTGGCAGTTTGGTTATTATTGTCTTTATTTCCAACTGGAGTTTTAGGTGTACTTATAAATAAAGCAGTTATTAGACCTATTCCTAAAAGAAAACAAAAATATAAAATCGTTATTTCCCATCCAATTTCAATTAATGAATATCTTACAAGTAAAGGCGACACAAAAAAACCAAATGATCCTGCACAAGTGACAATGCCAGTAGCAATTGTTCTATTAGATGATGGAAAATGCTTTGCAACCACTGAAACTGGAATGCTTATAGCAGTTCCGCCTAATCCAATTCCAATCAGAAGTCCTATAGTCAAAGTAAAATGATAACCTGTATTTAGCCCTAAATAAAACAGGACTAGTCCTGCTAAATAAAATAAAAAACCTACAAATATTGCGGTTGCACCTCCATACCTATCAGTTATGAAACCAAATATCGGACTAAAGACTCCCCACATCAATAATTGTAATCCAATAACAAAACCAAAATGAGAAATTGAAATATTTAGATCAGCATTAAAATCAAAAAAAAATAGTCCGAATGTCTGTCTTATACCAAGAGAAACAATAACAACTAATGATGCTGCTATTAATGTAATTAATGCTTTTTTTGTAGTAAAAAATTTTTCAGAACTCATTTAATGAATTTAAGCGATTTTCGCAAATCTTCAATTAAATCTTTTGGATCCTCAAGACCTATGTGCAATCTAACAATTTTTTCGTCTTCTTTTATGTCTGAATAAACTCTATTTCCTCTCTCAGCTTTACTTTGATGAAGTGCTAAACTTTCAAAACCTCCCCAGCTATATCCATAACCGAATAATTTGAGAGAATTAACAAATTTGATTACAGATTTTCTATCCTTAGTTTTTATTTTTAGACCCATTAAACCAGATGCTCCTGAGTAATATTTTTTCCATAACCTATAATTAAGAGATCCTTTTTTATAAGGATATAGAAGTTTAACTTTTTTATTTTTTGATAAAAATTCTGCAACCTTTCTAGCATTTTCTTGATGTTTGTCTAATCTAACGTCTAATGTTCTCAAGCCTCGAGTTATTAAGTAAGCATCATCAGGGCCTAATCTTAGACCAATAATTTTCTGCGCTTTCTCAACATGTTTAAAAACCTTTCTATTCACTGCTAAGCTTCCACCCATAACATCCGAGTGTCCTGAGTAATATTTGGTTGCTGAAACAATTGACATATCAAATCCTAGTTTCATTGGTTTAAAAAAATATGGAGTTGCCCAAGTATTGTCAATTGCTGTCAAAACTTTTCTTTTTTTTGCTATTGATATTATTTTTGACAAATCCTGAAATTCAAATGAGTTACTTCCTGGATTTTCAACAAAAATTAATTTAGTTTTTTTATTAATTAATTTATTTAGTGAATTTAAATCGTGAGGATTATAAAATGTAGTTTTAATATTAAATTCTTTTAAAAAATCTTGTGTAAGAACTCTAGTGGGATTGTAAACTGGATCAGCAACTATAATTTCATCACTTGGTCTTACAACGCTAAAAATAGCTAAAAAAATAGATCCAAATCCTGTAGGAGTTAAAAAGACATGATAAGAATCTTCTAATTTTGTAAGTATTTTTTGTAAAATGTGCGTAGTTGAAGTGCCCTGTCTTCCATAATCAAAATATCCTCCACGTGGATCTTCTTTATATTTATTCTGAGTTTTTCTAATATCGTTCATGGATTTAAAAATTATTGTAGATGCTCTTACAACTGGTGGATTTACTGAGTGATTATGGAAATCTTTAGCAGTATGTTTTAAAAATGTTTTAAAAGATTTGCTCATAAAAAAATTGCTATGTTGTTTGGACAATGCTATATCCACCAAATAAGTCAATAAAATAGTAAAACTAAGGAGATTATGGGATACCCAAAAAAACACAGAGGCCGTAGAAAAATGGGCTCTAAAAAGAGACGAGCAAGAAAAAAAAATAAAAAGAAATAAAATTTTTAATCTTTAATCCAACCACCACCTAAAACCTTATGTCCAAATTGGTCCTTCTTGTAAAATACACAAGCTTGGCCTGGAGATATTCCGTATTCTGGTTTTAGGAGATTTACTTTAACATTATTGTTATCTATATTTACTTTTGCATCTAAAAGCTTGCCAGTAGACCTGACTTTAACCAATATATTTTCATTAAATTCCTCTTTATCAGTAAGTAAATTTGAGTTTTTTAAATTAATATCAGTTCTTGCTAACTCTTCTTTGGGACCTATGTGGATTTCATTTTTTTCAGCATCAATTCTAATCACGTAAAATGGCTCTTCATTTGAAACTTTAATGCCTTTTCTTTGTCCAATAGTAAAATTAACTATTCCATCATGTACTCCCACAACTTTACCATCCAAATTTTTTATATTTCCTTTTTTATACGACTCTGGTCTAAATTTTTTTATTACTGAAGCATAATCTCCATTGGGTACAAAGCATATATCTTGACTATCTGGTTTATCAGCAACATTCAAATTCAGATTTTTTGCTATTTCTCTCGTTTTGTTTTTAAGAAGTCCACCTAGTGGAAATCTAATATAATTTAATTGCTCTCTTGTAGTGTTAAATAAAAAATAACTTTGATCTCGATTTTCATCAATTGCTTGATACATATTAGTCAAATTATTTTGTGTTAAGCTCTTTACATAATGACCTGTGATTAGCGCATCTGCATTTAAATCTTTCGAAAATTCGAATAGATCTTTAAATTTAACTGTCTGATTGCATTGTACGCATGGTATTGGTGTTTCTCCCTTTAAATAAC
>CACJUO010000003.1 GCA_902596675.1 uncultured Pelagibacteraceae bacterium
ACTTAGAACTTTTCAAATAGCTCATGAATTCTCAAATATGACAGTTCTTGAAAATCTAATGATGGTACCTGGTAATCAGTCTGGTGAAATTTTATTAAATGCACTTTTAAAACCAAATTTAATTAAAAAAGAAGAGGATATAATAAGAGCAAAAGCATACGAAGTAACTGAGTTTTTAAATCTTAAACATCTAGCAAATGAACGTGCTGGCAACTTATCTGGAGGTCAAAAAAAGTTATTAGAACTTGGAAGAACCATGATGGTTGATGCAAAACTAGTATTATTGGATGAAGTAGGAGCAGGAGTAAATAGAACATTGTTAAAAGACTTAGGCTCAGCAATCTTAAGACTTAACAAAGAAAAAAACTATACTTTTTGTATGATTGAACATGATATGGATTTTATAAGCAGAATGTGTGATCCAGTTATTGTAATGTCAGAAGGCTCTGTTCTTTTTGAGGGAACTTCAGATGAAGTTAAGAAAAACGAAAAAGTTATAGATAGTTATTTAGGTAGAAAGAAGTGAATGGCATTTTTTGAGGGAAATAAAATGACAGGAGGATACGGCGATGGTCCTGATATAATTAGCTCATGCTCTATAAATGTTAATAGGGGAGAGATAGTTGCTATTCTCGGACCAAATGGAGCTGGCAAATCCACAGCAATGAAGGCAATGCTTGGATTGTTAAATCTAAAATCAGGTAATATTTCAATTGATGGAGAAGATATTTCTAAACTATCTCCTCAAGATAGAGTTAAAAAGGGAATATCATTTGTACCACAAACTAGAAATGTTTTCGCAGAACTTACTGTAAAAGAAAATTTAGAAGTTGGTGCTTTTTTAAGAAAAGATAATGTAAACAATGTTATCGAGGAAATATATGATCTATTTCCAATCTTAAGAGAAAAAAAAGATCAAGTTGTTGGACAATTATCAGGTGGACAAAGACAACAAGTAGCTTTGGGAAGAGCTTTAATGATAAAACCATCTGTTCTTATGTTAGATGAACCTACAGCAGGCGTTTCCCCAATAGTAATGGACGAATTGTTTGAACATATTATTAGAGTTAAAAATACAAAAGTAGCAATCATCATGGTCGAGCAAAATGCAAAACAGGCTTTAAGCATTTCTGATCGAGGATATGTTCTTGTAACTGGAGAAAATAAATTTGAGGGGTCTGGTAAGGAATTATTAAATGATCCAGAAGTCAGGAGATCTTTCTTAGGAGCTTAGTATGGATTTAATTAATGCAGTAATAGTTTTATTGAATTATACAATTATTCCAGCCTTAACATATGGTTCTCAATTAGCTCTTGGAGCAATTTTTGTAACATTAATATACGGTATTTTAAGATTTGCTAACTTTGCAACTGGGGATATGATGTCATTTGGTACAATGTTTGCTGTACTTTTGACTTATTACTTCCAATCTATTGGAATTAATTTTGGTTTTCTGCCTACAGCCTTGCTCACTATTCCTTTTGCAATTTTTATGATGATTTTATACATGCTGATAATTGATCAAACAGTATTTAAATATTACAGAATCAAGAAAAGTCCGCCAGTTATGCTTGCAATGGTCAGCGTTGGTGTAATGTTTGTAACACAAGCAATAATAAGAATTATAATTGGACCAACTGACCGAAGATTTTTAGATGGTGAAAAATTTATTTTAAAAGCAACTGAATTTAAAGAAATGACAGGTCTTGCTGAAGGTTTAACAATTAAATCTACACAAATGATAACAATTGTAGTTACTATAATTGTTGTTGCAATTATGTTTTGGTTTTTAAATAAAACTAAAACTGGAACTAGCATGAGGGCTTACTCAGATAATGAGGATTTAGCTCTACTTTCGGGAATAGATCCAAAACAAGTGGTTCTAATTACTTGGATTATAGCTGGAATATTAGCAACAATTGGAGGGATTCTTTATGGTTTGGATAAAAGTTATAGACCATTCGTGTATTTTAATAACATGTTACCCATTTTTGCTGCTGCGATAGTAGGGGGGATAGGAAATCCATATGGAGCATTCTTTGGTGGTTATGTTATAGCATTTGCTGAAATATTTTTGACTTATGCATATAAAAGATTTTTAGTTTATATTTTGCCAGAGTCTTTAGAACCAAATTCGTTGATGCAATTATTATCAACAGATTATAAATTTGCGATCTCATTTTCGATACTAGTCATTGTTTTAATATTTAGACCATCAGGCATATTTGAAGGAAAACGTATATGAGGAATTATTTAAATATAATTGTAGCGTATTCGATAATGCTACTTTTAATTATTTTAGTTGGCATCTTTCAGTCTTGGTCTATCGCATTAACAATATTTAATTATTGTATGATTTCTGCAGTGATGACACTGGGAGCAAATATTCAATGGGGTTATGCTGGCTTAATAAACTTTGGGATCATGGGTTATACAGCATTAGGTGGTTTGGCAGTTGTATTAGTATCTGTTGCGCCTGTCCCTGAAGCTTGGAGAGTTGGTGGAGTTAATATGATGACCTGCCTTGGAATAATTATATTAATGATTTTTTCTACAAGGTACATTTTAAAAAATATTCAAAAATCTAATAAAAGAAATTACTTAGTAGCTGGAATAATTATTATTGGATTAATTCTAATAAAAATAATTGCTGGACCTGCAATTGAACAAATAGAAGCTGTTGATCCTGCAAAGACAGGGTTTCTTGGAGGACTTGGGTTACCAGTTTTATTCTCATGGATAGTTGGAGGACTTTTTGCTGCTGGGCTAGCATTTATTGTAGGGAAAGTGGCTTTAGGATTAAGAGCAGATTATTTAGCTATTGCAACGTTATTGATAGCTGAAATTGTTGTTTCCATTATTAAACATGAAGATTGGTTAGCAAGAGGAGTTAAAAATGTTATTGGTTTAAAAAGACCAGCTCCTTATGAAATTGACCTACAAACTTCTCCTTGGTTTATAAATTTAGTAGAAAAATTTCACTCAGCAAAATTAGATCTTGCAAATTCATTGTCAGAGAGACAGGATATTTTAAATCAGTTGGTGATAGATGCATCATCTGTTTATGTAAAACTATGTTTTGCAGGCATGTTTTTAGTTGTAGTTATAATTTTATTAATAATTACACAAAAGGCTCTTTACTCGCCCTGGGGTAGAATGATGAGAGCAATAAGAGATAATGAAGAAGCTGCAAGCGCAATGGGTAAGAATGTGGTTAAACAACATTTATTCATATTTATTTTAGGTTCTGCAATTGTGGGTATTGCTGGAGCTATGATGGTAACTAATGATGGACTGTTTACCCCAGGGAGCTATAGACCAATGAGATACACATTTGTAATTTGGGTAATGGTAATTGTTGGTGGTACAGGTAACAACTTTGGAGCAATTCTTGGAGGATTTGTTGTATGGTTCTTGTGGGTAGAAGCAGCACCTATTGCTTTATTTTTCATAAATTTATTTACAGCTCATTTACCTGAAACGAATGATATCAAAATTCATTTAATTAATAGTGCTCCATATTTTAGATTTTTGCTCGTTGGTATTGGACTTCTTCTGATAATGAGATTTAGACCTCAAGGAATAATTCCAGAAAAAATTATAAAACAATAATTTGCGATGAGTTATTTCATTTTAGGGTTCTTTACAGGACTGAGTTTAATATTAGCTATTGGGGCTCAAAATATATTTGTAATTGAGCAAGGTTTAAAAAAACAATTTATTTTTACTGTATGTGCAATTTGCACATTATCAGATTTCCTTCTTATATTTTTAGGAATATTCTTATTCTATTATTTTGAGAGTTTTTTTTCACCTTTAGTTGATCTTATTCTAAATATTCTTTTATTTTTATTTTTAATTTATTTTATTTGGAAAAAACTGAAAAATATAAATATCAATTTTGAAATAAATAGCAAAAATGAAACATCAAGTCTAAGTTCTGTAATATTTAAAACACTAGGTTTTACTTATTTAAATCCGCATGTCTATTCTGATACTGTTTTTTTTTTAGGAAACTTTTCGAAAAGTTTTTTAATTAATCAAAAAATATTATTTGGGTTTGGTGCAACTCTTTCATCAATAATATTTTTTTTTACATTGGGATATTTGTCTAAGTTTTTATCTGATTATTTAAACAGCAACAGAGTTTGGAAAATTATTAATTTTTCGATAATTTTATTTATGTCGTCTCTTAGTATTTACGTGTTAAACAATATTTTAGGATAAAAAAAACTCCAGCGATTTTCACCGCTGGAGTTTAATAGTTAAGTATTATCTTTGTTTTTTGTCTTTAAACTTACCACCCTTAATTTCTTTTTCAATAAAGGCACCAGATGCTTCTCCAACATCTGTAAGTTCTACACTTGAAGCTCCTTCATAATTTACAGCTTTCCCACTAGCTAATAAATCTAAAGCTTTTTTCAATTCACCAGGATAAATTTTTTCTCCTGGAGCATTTGCAACAGACATTACATTTGCTTGGACAGTTCCTCTGTCAGCTTTTCCACCAGCTTGCATAGCCAATACTATCAAAGCTGCAGCATCGTAAGATTCTGAAGTGTAAGGACCTGAAGAATCAATTCCTGCGGCACCAGCAACATCTTTGAATATTGTTGCACCTTTACCCATTGATCCTGGAAGTGATCCAAAAGATTTATTTAAATCATTACCAAATCTGTCTGTTAAAGAGTCACCGATCATGCCATCAGATAAAACAAATACATCAAATGCACCTGAGTCTAATGAGCCATCGATGATACTTCCTCCAGCTTGATCTAAGTAACCTAAAACAGCTAAAGCATCTCCACCGGCAGCTGCCAATGTAGCAACTTCTGCACCGTAGTCTCCTTTACCTTCTTCGTGAGCTGTCACAACAGTTACGTTTATACCGTGAGCTTTAACAGCCGCAACATATACATCTGCTAAACCTTTTCCATAATCATTATTTGTATGTGTAACTGCAATACTTTTAACTTTTCTATCTTTAGTAATATCTGCTAATACTTGACCACCTCTTGCATCAGATGGAGCAGTTCTAAAGAAATAACCGTTGTCTTTAAGATCAGTCAATCCTGGAGATGTAGCTGATGGTGAAATCATAACGACACCATTTGGTACAGCAACATTTGTTGCTATTGCTCCAGTTACTCCAGAACAGTCAGCTCCCATAATTGCTACTACACCGCCAGATATTAAACCTTCTGCAGCAGCTGTTGCAGCAGCTGAGTCAACACAAGTTGAATCTGCTCTTTCAACAGAAATTTTTTTACCACCTAGCAATGAACCTGAGTCTGAAGCTTCTTTAAATGCAAGCTCTGCAGAAGCAGCCATAGCTGGAGTTAGGGACTCAATAGGACCTGTAAATCCTAAAATAATTCCCATTTTAATGCCATGTCCATCTGAATATGCTTTTGAGGTAAAGCAAGATACAATGATAAACATCGCTAATACTAGTTTTTTCATATATTCCCTCTAATTGTTAACAATTTGTAAAATTAAATTAAATCCTATTAGTTATAATTTTCAATGACAAAATTATCTCATTTTTTGTGCAAAAAACACAGAAGTAATTACAATTAATCCCCCGGTAACAGTAACTAAAGATGGAACTTCACCAAATATGAAAAAAGTAAGAATTAACCCAAAAACTGGGAACAAAGCGTAGAAAGGAAGTACCATATCAATTGGATAAAATTTATACAAATAAAACATCATTAAATGACCAAATAAAGAGATTATAGCTCCTGCATATAATACTGTAAGCCAACTTCCAATACTAATATTTTTAATAGTTTGAATAGAAGTTCCTTCAAACAATACTGATAGTATAAATAAAATTACAAATCCAACTAAACTCATAAATGTATTTGTAAATTTTAAATCTAAATTTTTAAGATACCTGGAGAAAACTTGCGATAAACCATAAAAAAACGCCATACAACAAATTAGGAGAGATCCCGTTAATTCCTCAACAACTTTTGGATCAAAAGCAAGTATCACAATACCAAAAAAAGATGTCATGATAAGTAACCACTTTTTATAACTTATCTTTTCACTCAAAAATATTGAACTTAATATTATGCCAAAAGGAATAGAAAGCTGAGCTCCTATTGTTATAGGTGCTAGAATGCTTGAAGCGTTTATGGACAAATATAAAAACATATTAACCATAACGCCAAAACAAATTGAAAACCCAATCAAAGGGATAACATATTTTCTTTCAATTATTTGAAATTTAAAAAAAGGTATTAAACATAAAAACACAATTAACATTCTTAAACCACCAAAAAGAATTGGAGGTATTGTATCGTTTAATCCTAATTTACCTGTAGGATATGCACTTCCAAGGAGGAAGACTACAAATAAAATAAGTAATGTATGTTTGGTTGACAATTATTATCTGATTGAGAAAGGATCTAAAGTTGGTTCATCAGAGGTATAATACCAAGTAGTTTTAACTCTAGTATAATCTTTAATTGATTCCATTCCTGCTTCCTTTCCATACCCGCTATCTTTAATTCCTCCAAAAGGTGCAGATGGTGAAATTAGTCTATAAGTGTTAACAAATGTTATTCCTGCCCTAATAGCATTAGATACTCTTAAACCTCTAGCAAAGTCACTGGTGTATACACCAGAAGATAATCCATATTGATTATCATTCATTTTTTCTATGACTTCTTTTTCATCATTAAATTTCATGACAGATAAAACTGGTCCAAATAGTTCATTTTCAGCAGTCGGAAGATTGTGATTATCACACTCAATTATTGTTGGAGGAAAATAATAACCTTCATTAGAAAATGGATGTCTTTTTCCTCCACATTTAACCTTTCCACCTTGCTCTATTGTTTTTTTTATATTTTTTTCGATAATTTCTAGTTGCTTAAAGTTACTTAAAGGGCCCATTTCAGTATCAGGATCCATTGGAGCGCCAATTTTAATTTTTTCAGCTCTTTTTGTAAGTTTATCAAGAAACTCATCATAAATTCCTTTTTGCAAATATAATCTTGAACCTGCAATACAACTTTGTCCACTAGCACCAAATATACCCGCAGTAATTCCATTGATAGCATTTTCTTGATGCGCATCATCAAATACTGCAACCGGGCTTTTTCCACCTAATTCTAAACTAACCTCAGACAAGTTTTCTGCAGAATTTCTAATAATATGTCTTGCAGTTTCAGGTCCTCCTGTAAAAGCCACTTTCTCAACTAAATCATGCGTGGTTAAAGCTTTACCACATGGATCTCCAAATCCCGTAATCACATTAACTACTCCTTTTGGAATACCAGTTTCCTCTATAAGTTTTGCAAATTCAAACATCACAGCAGGTGCAAGCTCAGAGGATTTAATTACAACTGTATTTCCCATAGCTAGAGCTGGAGCAAGTTTTGTTGCTGTTAAAAACATTTGGGAGTTCCATGGTACAATTGCTGCAATAACACCTATAGGTATTCTTGAGGTTATAGCTTGAATGTTTGGTTTGTCTATTGGTAGAACAGTACCTTCAACTTTATCAGCCATACCAGCGTAATAGTCATAATATTCTGCGATATAGTTTGCTTGTTTGTTGGTCTCTCTAAATAGCTTTCCAGTATCAATCGTTTCAATCTTGCCAAGTAATTCTGCATTGTCTCTAAGTTTGTTTCCAATAGCTCTTAAAAATTTAGCTCTTTCTCTTGGCAATATTTTTGGCCAATCCCCTTCAAAAGCTTTCTGAGCAGCTTTAACTGCTTTGTCGACATCGTTGGCACTTGCTTCTGGAACAACAGCCCATGGTTTGTTATCTTCTGGGTTTAATGTTTCAAAAGTTTTTTTAGTATCAGAGTCAACCCATTCTCCTCCAATAAACATTTTATATTTTTTTAGTTCAGGCATTTTGTATATGGTCTTTTATTGTATTATTTACATCATCTGAGCATTCAATACTACAGAGATGTTTTCCTTTAGGAATAATTTTTACAACAGAATTTTTAATTTTTTTACCTAAATTAATTGACATTTCTGGGGTTGATCCCACATCACCTTCACCAGTTATCACTAAAGTTTTAGTCTTGATGTTTTCAAATTTTTCATTGTCTTGATGTTTCACGAATAAGGAATAGATCTTTATAAAATTATTCATATTATTGTTTTGAAGAATTTTGAAAATTTTATCGGAGATGCCTGGATTTTTATTTAAAAAATCTTCTGTAAACCACCTTTTAAGAGCATCTTTAGTAAGTTTATGATCTTTTTTGGTCTGTTCAAATCTATCATTTACAATTTTTTGCTCTTTATCAGATCGATTAAATATAGAACACAAGAGTGTAAGAGAAGCTAATCTATCGTTAAATCTTGAAGCAAAATTTCTTGCAATTAATGAACCTATAGAAAAACCAACTAAGTGAACTTTATTAAATTTTAATTCATCCATTAAGTTTAATATTTGATTGGAAAAATCATCAAAACTTAAATCATTTTTGTTTAAAGGTGTTTTACCATGACCTAGAATATCATAAATTAAAACAGTATTATCAAATTCATTTATCTGTGGATCCCATATAGAGTGATCAAGTCCCACACCGTGGATAAATATGATTGGAGTTCTATCTTTTTTATTTAATATATAGAATGTACCTTTTGAGTCTGTTGCATGAATCATTATTACTTTGGTTCAATGCCCATTTCCTTCATGTCTTGGTATCTATCACCTGTTCTAGCATGTGCTCTTCCAGTTGAAGCACCTCCAATTGCGATTACAATTTCGTCATCAAATGGAGCATCATGTATTGTAAACTCATGTGTTAAATAATAAGGCCTTAAACCTGAGTCAGTTTTATGCATCATTGGAATTGATATTTTTGATCCAGCAGGACCCCTCGTGTTTGTAAAACTTAGGTAAGAAGTACCACCGACTGCATCTCTAAATTTATTACCAAATCTCAATGTATGGATAAAAGCAGATGCATGCTCAATTTCTCCATTTAATCCAACTACACCAGCTTTTCCATAAGCTAATATTTTATCAGGAGAACCTATTTCTTTGATTAATTCTGGGACAAGTAAATCTCCAAGTTTTGGAGCTAGATCTAAAATTATAGGTTTTAAATCTTCTACAAAACCTTTCCCGTCCCAAGGATTTTTAAAAATTGCTGCTACAGAAACCATTAAAACTGGATCTTTAGCTTCTTTTCCACCCTCAATAAAAGTTTTATCTACAAATTTATTAAATTTTCTTAATTCTAATTTCATTTTTTAATTCGATGTGTAAAGCTATCTCTTCTAAAACTGTATAATGCTTTTGGATCTACATCAACATCTATAACAACTGGTTTGTTTGCTTTAAGTGCACTTTTAACTGCTTGATTTACCTCTGATAATTTTTTCACTTTAATTCCTTTTGCACCGTAAAGTTTAGCAACCTCATCAAAAGGAGGACTTTGAATATCTGCGCCCAAATACCTTTCACCATAAAAATCTTTTTGGTAAGCCTTTTCGGCGCCCCAACTTTTATTATTCATAACTATTGTAATTGTATTTATTCCATGCTCTACAGCAGTGCTTAATTCTGAAATAGTCATGCCAAATCCACCATCGCCCATTAAACTAACTACAGTTTTTTTAGGTTTTGCAACCTTAATTCCCAAACCACAAGCAAATGAAAAACCTACTAATCCAAAATCTAAAGGAGTAAAAAGAGAAGGAGGATTATAATACTCTAAAGCATCAGTAGCTTGAAGGCAAAGTGTTCCAGCATCAAGTGTAATAGCTGAATTTTTAGGAAGAACTTTTCTTAACTCTTTAAATAGTCCATTTGGTTGTATTGGATAATTTTTAGATTTTATATTATCCCTATTTATTAAAAACTTTGATCTTTCTAATAAAAAATTATTTGTCCATTCTTTATAACTTAAAATTTTCTTTTGTTTTTTTAAATCATTCAACATTTGATTTGCTACATTTGCAGCATCGCCATGAATACCAATACTAATAGGAAAATATCTTCCTAACATTTTTTTTTCTAGTTCAACTTGAATAATTTTAGCTTTATTGTTTATATTATCGTAAGAGTAGAAAGTAGAATTAAAACCAAGTCTTGTTCCTAATGCAATAATAAGTTCTGCTTCTTTAACCAGTCTTGAGGCAACTAAATTGCCTCTTGGTCCCATTTGTCCAGCATTTAGTTTGTGACTAAATGGTATCGCATCTCCATGTCCAGCGGCTGTTACTATTGGAACGTTTAAAAATTCAGCAAGATCAGTTACAGATTTAAATTTTGAATTATATTTTATACCTCCACCAGCAACAATTACAGTTTTCTTGGAATTAAGAATAAGTTTTGTTGTTTTCTGAATTAAATCGTTTTTGCTTTTTAAATTACTTTCACTTTTAAAAGACTTTTTATTTTCATTGATTTTAAATTTTGATGTATCTGAAAGTACGTTTCTTGGTAAGTTTATACAAACTGGACCTCTCCTTGGTGACATTGCAAGATTGAATGCATCACTGAAAGCTTTTGGAATATGACTTGCCTTTTTTACAGTCCAAGTCTTTTTTGTTATTGGATTAAATAGTGACTGTTGATCAAGTCCTTGAAATGCATCTTCCATTTTATCCTTGGTAGAATATAAACCCGCAATAGATACAACAGGGGAAAATGCTGCTTTTGCTTGAGCAATTCCTGTAACTAGATTAGTAGCTCCTGGACCGTTTTGTCCTGCAATAATTACTCCTGGTTGATTGGAAGCTCTTGCATAGCCATCGGCCATGTGTGTTCCTGTTCTTTCATCTCTTACACCTATAAATTTAATTTTTTTTTCATGATACAACGCATCAAACATTTCCATTGTAGCAGAACCAATTAAACCAAAGACGTGTTTAACTTTTTCCTTTTTTAGGGATTTAACTGCCGCTTGACCACCGGTCAAGGTATTCTTGGACTTAATCACGATACTTTTTTAACTTCAGTATCTAGATCATCTTTAAAGTTAGGAATTACTTTTTCAGTGAATAATTTAATACTTTTCATACAATCTTCATGTTTAACACCCGGAAAGTTAGACCATACCTGAAGATTTTGAAGATTTAGTTCTGATTGAAGTTCTTTTATCTTATCTGTTACGTATTCAGGAGTACCAAATAACATATTTCTCTTGTGTAAAAACTCATAGTTAAGAAGATCTAATTTCCCTTCTGTATGTGGAAGTTCTTCACCCGGATCCATATGATTTCCTAGACCTCTCCAATGACAAACCCATCTCATATAATTTACCATGTGTTCACCAGCTTTCTCTTTGGCTTCCTCCATTGTATCTGCAACAAACATATCTCTAACAAGAGTTACCCCTTCTCCCAAAGGAACATTTTTTTTTGTAACTTCTGATCTTTTATTTTTGTATGCTTCAAATCTTATTTTTAGTGCTTTCACAGTAGGTATCCACATAATTACGTTAATATTATTTTCTGCAGCCCACTCAATAGATCTTATGCCATCAACAACTTGATGTATTGGAGGATGTGGATTTTGATATGGCTTAGGCAGAACACTAATTTTTTTCATAGTGCTATCTTCCATATTCATAAACTCTTCACTAGGTGGACTCATATCGTGTTGCCACACATAGTTAGGTGACGGATACGTATAAAATTCTCCTTCGTGATTAAAAAATTTTTCTGACCAAGCTTTTTTTAAAATTTCTAATGTCTCTGCAAATAATCTAAAGTTTTTTGCCTGATCTTTTAAATCTGCTTCTTTATTTAAATTTATTGCTTCTCGACCATAAACTCCTCTGGCAACCCCAACTTCTACTCTTCCTTTAGAAAGCTGATCAAGTGTAGCAATATCTTCTGCCAATCTTATTGGGTTATGAAAAGTAATTACGTTTGCAGCTTGTCCTATTCTTATATTTTTTGTTCTTGCCGCAGCATCTGCTCCTAACATTAAGGGATTAGTACACGACTCCATTCCCTCATGATTAAAATGATGTTCTGTAAACCATATTGAATTCCAATTATTTTGATCACAAAATTCTGTGATTTCTTTAGTCTCATCTAATAGCTGGTGATATGGTTTGTGAGTCCAATTTGTGGTATTACAAAAATAACCAAACTTCATTAAAGCCTCCTTTAAAAATTAATTTAAAGACGACCGATCCCACTTTCGTATACGATTTTACGACGAGTTATGTATCGCTTTATATAACAATATTATTATTCTTATCTCTGATATTCAACGAATTTTTTTAGAGACTTATTTAGAAATTTATCATATCTGATGCCACCGTTACTAAATCTTCGCTTATTTAAAAAGGAAAGATTCATTTTAAAGTCATAAGACGGCTCAAAAAAGAAAGGAACAGAGAGCCTTTTTTGCTTATTCCACAATACCCTATGATTTGTTGCTTTAAACTTGCCTTTGCTTAAATATTCTAGCGCTCTACCTGTATTCACTACCAAGGCATTTTTATTGAAAGGAACATCATGCCATTTTTTTGTTTTCCGGTTTTGAACTTGCAAACCTCCTTTTTTATTTTGATATAAAACTGTGAAAATACCACTATCAACATGTGTTTCACATCCAAGTGCGACCCCGTCTTGTTTGGATATTTCAACTGGTTTTGATTGATTAGGGTAATAATTAAATCGTAAAGTGCTGAGTGTTTTTAATCTTGAAAAAACTTTTTTAGATAAATTGGGGTCCTTTTTGTAAATCTTTATAATACTTTTGAACAGAGTTTCGCTTAAATTAAATAAATTTTCAAAATAATCTGCCAGTTTTTCAATAGATTGCTTATTAAATGACCTCTCTATACTTAAATGCTCGATGTATTGATTTCTAGTTTTTTTTGAAAAATCCTTTGTTACTTTTAAGTCACCTAAGTCTAATCCTTCTTTTCCATTAACATCATTCGGAAAATATCCTCGATAAATATTTTTACTCTTTTTATTCCATTTCTTTGGAGCTAATTTGAATTTATTGTTTTTATTTGATTTAAAAAAATTTTCTCCAATTTTGCATACTTTATTTATTTTTCTTAATTTTATTCCATGACCGACTATTTGAAAAAAACCAACCTCAACACAAGCTTTTTTAATTTCCCTACTAATTTTTAATGTTGCTTTTGAATTGAAGTTATTTTTTAGAATAGGATTAATATTTATTGTTGGAATATAATTTTTTCTTATCATCTATTTGCTGGTATATCTGTAGCAATCATTTGTCCTCGGACTTTTTCTCTAAAATAAATATACATGCCAGCACCAATAATTATTGATGCTCCAAGAAATGTTCTTGGCACTGGTATTGTTTCAAATAATATATAACCAGCTACCATCGCAAAAACTATGTATGAATACTCAAATAATGAAACAACTGAAGGTGAAGCAATACTATATGCAGTAAATACACAAAAAAATGAAATCGAAGCAACTATTCCCATAATTAAAACATAGGGCCATGCCTCTCCTGGATTAGTAAACCATTCTCTAACAATAAATTGCAAAGTTGGATCTGTAAAAGTGTTAAATTTTCCATCGCCGCTAATAAAAAATATTACCAAACTTGCAAATAATGCAAAAATATAAAGCCAAGTCATTTGAGTATAAATACTATCTTTATCGGATGTATATTTTGTTATTGTCATCGAGATTGAATAGCATAGCGCACATGCTACAGGTGCTAATTTAAAGAAATTAAAATCATCTAAAGATGGATTTAAAACAATCAATACTCCAATAAATCCAACTACAATTGCACTCCATCTTCTAATTCCAATTTTTTCTTTTAAGAAAAATTTAGCAAACATAGACATAAAGAATGGGCAGGAGAAAAATAGTGCACTTGTCATAGCAAGTGTCATAAAAGTCAGTGAAATATAAAAAAAACTAAAACCAAAGAAAAAACATACAACTCTTATAAGTGTTAATAATGGGTAATGGGTTTTTAAAGATATTGTTTTTTTAGTTATTAAAACAAAGGATAGCAAAAATACTGATTGTATAAGGGTTCTTCCAAAATAAAGCTCGAATAAAGCAATATCTTCAAAAATAAATTTAATTAAAGAGTCTTGTATTGAAAAAAAAGCCATACCAGTCATTATAAAAAAAATACCTCTGGTATTTTGGTTTGTATCCATCAGACACCTATATCAAATCAGCAGTGATAATAATATTAATTATTTAAAATTGCCTCTGAGCCTTTTTCAGCAATCATAAGTGTAGGAGCATTTAGGTTTGCACTTGGTATTTCTGGTATCACTGATGCATCAATCACTCTTAAATTTCCAATCCCATTTACTTTCAAATCTTGATCCACTACTGCCATATCATCAACTCCCATTTTGCATGTTCCACAAGGATGATATGCAGTGTCTGCTTTCGATCTAATATATTCATTTAATTCATCATCTGACTGTGCATCAAAACCTGGCCCAACTTCATCACCAGCGTGGTTTGCTAAAGCTGGCTGAGATAGAATTTTTCTTGCAACATGAATACACTCTCTTGTTTGTTTAAGATCTTCTTCTTCTTTTAAATAATTAAATAAAATTTTAGGATAATCGTATGGGTCTGAAGAATTAAGAGTTATTTCACCTCTACTTTTTGGATGATTTGGACTTGCATGTAGTTGATAACCATGTGAGTCAGGATCTTCTAGGCCATGATTTATCACAAATGATGGAAAAAAATGAAATTGAATATTAGCAACTTTTCTATCAGGCGATGATTTTGCAAAACCACCAGCCTCTAAAAATGATTTTGAGCAGGGTCCAGATTTAAATATAAACCATTGCATACCTGCTAAAATTTTAGGTATTAATTTTGTGTATGTGTAAAGTGTATTAGGAGTTTTGCATTTTTGTTGTATGTAAGTTTCAAGATGATCTTGTAAATTTTTTCCAACACCCTTTGAGTGATGAATAACTTTAATACCATTATCTCTGAGATGGTTTTCGTCGCCTATACCAGATAACATTAATAATTGTGGAGAATTTATAGATCCTCCACTCAAAATGACTTCCTTATTTGCATAAATCTTTTCAACTTTGTTATTTATTTTTACTTGAAGACCAACTGCTTTTTTTCCCTCAAATAGTATCTTTTCTACAAATGAGTTTTTTAAAATATTTAAATTTTTTCTATTTTTAACAGGGTTTAAATAATACTTTGCAACTCCAGCTCTCTCGCCTTGATGCATTGTAGTATCAAACATGCCAAAACCTTCTTGTTCCTCACCATTCATATCTATATTTGTTTTGTGACCTGCTTCAGCTGCAGCATCAATAAATGCTTTAAATAATGGATTTGAATTTTTAGATAAATTTACTGGAAGGGGTCCCAATGAACCTCTGTATTGATTTTCACCTTCAGACCAAGTTTCAATCTTCTTAAAATAAGGAAGAACTTTATCATAAGACCAGTTATCTAAACCAAAATTTTCCCATCTGGTGTAGTCATCTCTATTACCTCTTACAAAAACCATCCCATTGTGAGATGAGCATCCTCCAATCATTTTTCCTCTAGGGCAAAAAACACGTCTATTGTTTAAATATGGTTCAGGTTCTGAATAATATTTCCAATTATATTTGGGGTCATGCATTGTATATAGAAGAGCCAATGGCATTTGAACCTTCCAAATATCACTAGATCCACCTGCCTCAAATATAGCTACAGAATTATTAGCATTCTCAGATAATCTGTTAGCTACTACACATCCAGCTGAACCAGCACCAACTATGAGATAATCAAAAGCTTGCATTTAATTTGGATGATCGCCCTCAACTGCAATCCTGTCCATAACTCTTTCATGGCCCAATCCTCTGCCAGGAAAAAAATCAGTCAGACCTTGGTGAAGGGTGCTTCTATTGTCCCAAATTGCTACAGCATTTTCAGTCCATTTAAATCTACATGTAAAATCAAGTCTTTCTTGATGTAAAAATATTTCATTTAAAATATCTGAACTTTCATTTTCATCTAAATCTAAAATTCTTTTAGTGTACATTGAATTTACATACAAAATTTTTTTTCCTGTTTCAGGATGAGTTCTAACTACTGGATGGGAATTTGAATATTCATCTAGATTACCATTCCCTTCCATTTCCTTATATGCATCAACAAACGCTGCTGCCCCTAGAGAGCTATGAATGGCTCTCTTATCATTAACCTTATCTTTAATTTTATCACTTAATGTATCGTAAGCGATTTCCATGTTAGAAAACATTGTATCTCCACCAACTGGTGGAACTTTAATTGATCTTAATATAATTACTTTTGTTGGTTTTGGATTATAACTTACATCAGTATGCCAAGTTTCACCCCATTGTCTTTTTTCCTCTGGAGCTTTAATTATTCTTAGTATTTCAGGATAATCTTTTCTTCCTTTAACATAAATATGTCTTTCTAATGGACCAAAATGTTTTGCTAAATTTATCTGTTCCTCCGACGTAATATCTTGATCTCTAAAAAATAGAGCTTTATGTTCTAATAATAAATTATTTATCTTTTTCCAATTTTCTAAAGAGCTATCTTTTAAATCGATGCCTTTTACTTCTGCACCTAATGCACCTGATACTAATTTAATTTCCATAATCTATTTTTTTAATCTACCAGATAATTCTAAATTTTCAGACTTAAAACTTGATTTATTTTCATTAATAAATTCACCCATTATTTTTAGCTTGTCTTCCTCAAATTCTGTGACCTTTCTTTTTCCCAAATCAATATAAAGGGATAAACTTTCCATAGTAGCAGCAAGAGTTTTAGTTTCTTTTTCATACATCTCACATTTTAAGTGTAATCTTTTTTTATCATGGTCAAAATGTGTGCAATATACCTCTACTTCTTGATTTTCTTTAACTTCATTATTGTAAGTGGTTCTAGTTTCGACAACCATAGTGCTTCTCAGATTTGATTTTGCATTTTCGCCGCCCATTTGAAATTTATTAAGCATTGTTTCCCATGCTTGATCAAAGATTAAGATATAATAAGCCATATTCATATGTTCATTATAATCTGTCCACTCTTTGATTATTTTTCTCGTTGCAAGATGATACGACATTTTTAACTTTTATTAATTTTATCAGCTATTAGTATTTTTCTTTTCATTTCTCTAAGGACAGGTTTTTCAATTAGTTTACCATCTATAACTACTAAACCTGTATTTGAGTTATTAAATTCCTCTAATATTTTTTTCGCCTTAGTAATTTCATCTTTTGGAGGTGTAAATACATCATTTAAAATTTGAATTTGTTTGGGATGAATAGAGCCTTTTCCAGTAAATCCAAGATTTCTAACTTGTTCAGCTTCTTTCCTCATTCCATCCATGTTTTCTAAATCTAAATATGGCACATCTATAACATCTACACCGACACTAGCTCCCGCATGAACCAACTTTGATCTTGCATGAACAAGATTTTCCCATTTATTCTCAACTCTTAGCTCTGCTGCCATATCAACTCCACCAAAATATAAAGCTACTATTCTCTTGCTAGCATGAGCAATATTATAAATATTTTCTAAAGCTTCATTTGTTTCCATTATAACATGAAGATCGGTATCTAAATTACAGTCTGTAAGTAGATCGTCTATAAATGTTATTTCGTCTGGCGTTTTAACTTTTGGTAACATAATAGCCTTAAGATTTACTTTACTTGATATAAAAGCTTCTAGATCTAAAAGACCAAATTTAGTTCTTTGATTATTAAACCTTACAACTAGTTCTACATCATTTTTAACTTCGAGCGTTTTAAGAGCTTCTATAGTATTTTTTCGGGCTTGTTCTTTATCGTTTATTGCTATTCCATCTTCTAATTCAATACAAACCATATCAGCACCTGATGCAATCGCTTTTGGAAACATTTCAGGGTGAAGCCCCGGAGTAAATATAAAACTTCTTCTTACTTTTAATTTATCTAAGTCCATCTTAATTTTTATAATCTGGCTCTTCTTTATCTAAAATGATCCTAATTTGAGATAAAAATAAATTTGCGAAATCTGTGGGAAAATTTTCATGTTCCTCTGCAGTTTTTTCTGCAATTTCATGGCTTACAACATTAAGTTCCTGGTTTGTTGATAGAGCTGTAAGATATGTTTCTGCTGCTCTCTCAAAATAATAAAGAGAGTTAAAACCTTCAGCCACTGTTCTTCCTGTGGTTAAAATTCCATGATTTGCAAGCAACATGTGTTGTTTGTTTCCTAAAGCATTTGCCATCTTAATGGACTCTTCTTCTAGTCCTAGACCTCCAAATTCTTTGAATGCAGATACTCTATTGTAAAACATCATTGTATTTTGATCGATAGGTTTCATAACAGGATCTTTAAGAGTGGAGAGGGCAGTTGCATATTTTGAGTGAACATGAAAAATGCATCTTGCATGTGGTGCTTTTTCATGTATCGCGCTATGTATATATAGAGCTGTTGGATCAATTATGTCTGGTTTATTCTTTAGTTCTTCCTTATTTTCTTTTGTTACCAAGATTAAATCACTTGCCTTCATATTACTAAAATGAATGCCTGCTTTATTTACATAAAAATCAGATGAGTTAGGGACGCATGCACTAAAATGGTTTGCAACACCCTCGTGCATATTTAGTCTTGCTGTCCATCTAAAAGTAGCAGCTAATTCTTTCTGTAATTCAGATATTTCCATTTATATGATTTTAAAATATAGTTGAAAAATAAATTATGAACAATAACGTTTTTATCTCATGCGCGGTTACTGGGTCTGGAGATACCGCAAGCAAACATCCTGATTTACCAAAAACTCCAGAGCAAATAGCTAAATCCGCAATAGAAGCAGCAAAGGCAGGTGCTGCAATTGCTCATATTCATGTAAGAGAAGAAGACGGAACGCCAAGCAGAAGACTAGAATTATATAAAGAAGTAGTAGATAGAATTAGGTCAAGTGAAACAGATGTTATTTTAAATTTAACAACTGGGATGGGTGGAGATTTAGACATTGGTCAAGGTAAAAATCCTCTAGAGTTTGGGCCCATGACCGATATGGCAAATGTAATGGAAAGAATAGCTAATGCAGAACAATTTTTACCTGAAATTTGTACTTTAGATGCTGGTACATTAAATTTTGGAGATGGCTCTGTAATTACAGTTAATACACCAAATGATTTAAGAAAGGCTGCAAAAAAATTACAAGAGATTAAAGTTAAGCCAGAAATAGAAGCATTTGATTTAGGAAATATGTGGTTTGGATCGCAATTGTACAAAGAAGGCTTACTTGATGATCCACCAATGTTTCAAATGTGTTTAGGTATTCCTTGGGGAGCTCCCGCTACCCCATTAGCAATGCAAGCCATGAAAGACATAATGCCTAAAGAAGGAGTGTGGTCAGGTTTTGCAATTTCAAAAAACGAAATGCCATTTGTAGCTCAAACAGTTGTAATGGGAGGAAACCCAAGAGTAGGTTTGGAGGATAACTTATATTTATCAAAGGGCAAACTAGCAACAAATGCTCAATTAGTAGAGAAAGCAATAAGGATAGTTACAGATCTTGGAGCATCAATAATGACAGCAGAGGAAACTAGGACAAAACTTAAGCTTGTTAAACACAAGTAATGTTAAAAATTAAAAAAGTTGCTGTAGTTGGAACAGGTGTAATCGGAATAGGGTGGATTATAAGATTTTTAGCTCATAATAAAATCGTTTATGCTTACGACAAAAATCTTAAGCAAAAAAAAATTTTGATTAACGAAATAAAAAGAGCACTTCCATATGTAAAAAAACTTTTTAACAAAAAAAAAATAAATTTAAATAATTTAAAATTTTATCTATCTTTAGAAGAAGCAGTTAAAGATGCTGATTTTATTCAAGAATGTGCACCAGAAAATTATTATTTAAAAACTGTTTTAATGAGGGAAATTTCTAAAAGTTGCAAAAAAAATGTTTTAATTTCATCAAGTTCTTCAGGATTGTTGCCATCAAAGATTTTTTCAAAATGTAAAAATATTCAGAGAGGTATTATTGGCCATCCATTCAATCCTGTATATTTGTTACCTTTGGTAGAAATAGTTCCTGGTAAAAAAACTAGTGAGAAATCTTTAAAAGTTGCGAATAAATTTTATAAGTCAATTTCAATGAATCCGATAGTTCTAAAAAAAGAATTACCTGGTTATTTATCTGATAGACTTCAAGAAGCCTTATGGAGAGAGGCGTTACATATTATTAATAATGGATATGCTACAACTGAGGATTTAGATAGAGCCATAGAGGATGGTCCCGGTTTAAGATATTCTTTAATGGGAACATTTTTAACCTTCCATTTAGCGGGTGGAAAGGCTGGGATGAAGCATATGTTAGAACAGTTTGGGCCAGCATTAAAACTTCCATGGACCAAGCTTAAAGCGCCAAAATTATCAAAAAAACTCTCAGAAAGGTTGATTTCAGGTACCAAAAAACAATCTAGAGGAAAATCAATTAATCAACTGTCAAATATAAGAGACGAGTATTTAGTCAATTTACAACTATTTAGAAAAAAATATGAAAATAAAATTAGAAAATAGATATCTTAAGAAAAATTAAAATGGTAAATTAAATACATGGACTTTAACCACTTCTTAACTAGCTACATGCCGGATACAAATGTTGGTTCAAAACAACATTTTAAAAATATGTTGGAAGAATGTGTTGTTGCAGAGAAACTTGGTTATGCAACAGTATCAATTCCTGAACATCATTTAATAAATTTACTTATGATGCCATCACCTTTGCAGATGGCTGTAAAAATTGCATCTATCACAAAAAATATTAAAATAACAACTGGAATAGTTGTTTTGCCTCTTCACGATATGAGAACATATGCTGGTGACGTCGCAACCGCAGATATTTTAACTGATGGCAGATTAATTTTAGGCGTTGGAAGAGGTGCTTTTGCTTGGGAGATGCAAAGATTAGGAACTCCCATAGAAAAATCAAAAGAAAAATTTATAGAGTCGCTCGAGGTATTACAATTATTGTTAAAAAACAAAGAGGTTTCATATAAAGGTAAATTCTATGATTTTGAACCAATCACTATTATGCCTCGACCAATAAGTAATCCTGTACAAATGATGATAGCTGCCATGAATTTAGAAAGTATTAAAGATGCAGCATCAAGGGGATTTCATGTTCAATCAACAGTATTGTCAGGTACTAAAGATCTTTTATTAAGTAGAGTGAATGCGTTTAAAGAAGGTTGTACAAAGTTAGGGGAAGAGGGCAAACTGCTAAAACTTTCTATGCAACGTATGGCTTATTTAGCGAAAGATGAAAATGAAGCTAGAGAAAAAACAAAACTTGCTTACGAATATTACAAACGATTTGATAATATGTTTACTGGTCCTGGTAAAGTAAATGAAGGAAATATTGAAGCTTTGCCTAGAAAACAAACTTTAGACGAATTAAAAGAAAATCTTTTGATCTGTCCTCTGAATGAGATGATTGATAAGTTAAGTGTCTATGCCGAGGCTGGAGTTGACGAAATTATTCTTAGTTCAAGTTTTGGTCAATCACAAAAAGATTTAATAGAGTCGATGCATAGAATTGGTGAAAATGTAATTCCATATTTTAAAAAATCAAACATTCAAGTAGCATAAATATCTATGAGTATCATAGATTGTAATTTTTCAGTAACAGGATCAGGACCTGCAATTTTTTTTACCCATGGAGTAGGAGGAGCAGAGGATGCATGGAGGTTCATAGCTCCAAAACTCAAAGATAAGTTCACAGTTGTAACTTATGATTTAAGAGGCCACGGAAAATCACCCGTAAGTAATAAAGATTTTAATCTAGATGATCTTGTTTTAGATCTTGAGAGAGTTAGAGAAAGAACAGGTATAGAAAAAGCCCATTTTATGGGGCATTCTTTAGGAGGTATGATTGCTCCTGCTTATGCAAGAAAATTTCCCGAAAGAGTAATTTCAGTAGGTTTATTATCCACGGTGGCAGGAAGATCGGAAGAAGATAAACAAAAAGTGTGGAATGTTATTTCTGATTTAAAAAATAAAGGTGTTGAACAAACTTTAAAAAATTTAACCACGAGGTGGTTTACAGATGACTTCATAGAAAAAAATCCTGATCTTGTATCAAGAAGATTAAATCAGGTTATAGATACTGATAAAGATGTTTTTATCAACGTATTTAAAATATATGCAGAAACTGAGATGATTTCATGGTTAAAAGAAATTAAGAAGCCATGTTTATTTATGACAGGAGAAAATGATGGAGGTTGTACACCTTCTCACAATGAAAGAATGTCAAATGAGATTGAAATTTCTAAATTGGTTATAATACCAAATGTAAAACACTCTTTTTTGATAGAGGCTCCTGAGCAAATAACAAATAACTTATTAGGATTTATTGAAAGTTTATAAAAACTTAATGCATTCTTAAAGTGTTTCCATCAACACCAACAACTTGTCCTGAAATTCTAGAAGACTCATCTGAAATTAAATAGCAACACATATTCCCAATATCTTTTTCATAAACCCAAGTGTTTAGAGATGTCATAGAAACGAACTCACTTTCAACAGCTTTTTTAGAAATTTTTAAAAATTTTGCTTTATCTCTGATTACTCTACCCATCCTGTCTCCTTTTACAGTTCCAGGACAAATCGCATTAACTCTAATTTTAAATTTTCCTAATTCCATTGCTAATGTTTTTGTCATTCCCACAACTGCCCATTTACTTGCTGAATACGGAGATCTTAATGGAAAACCAAATATACCTGCAGTAGAAGATAGATTAACTACAGAACCACCTTTATTTTTTTTTAACATTGGAATTGCTAATTTTGAAAAAATAAAATGACTAATTACATTTATTTTTAATGTTTGTTCCCAATCTTTTGTCTTAAGTTTTTCCATAGTTCCAGTTGGACCTGCTACTCCAACATTATTAATTAAAGCATCAATTTTTTGTGTTTTTTTTTTAATTTCTTTAAAAAAATTAGTCACATCGTTTTCATTTGAAGCATCACAATGAAAACTAAACAATCTTTTATTATTTAATGGATGTTTTTTTAATTTATTTATTGATTTTTGATCTATGTCACACAAAAATACTTTTGCACCTTTTTCAAGACACTCTTTTGCTGTCGCCCAACCAATTCCTGTAGCACCAGCAGAAATAATTATCTTTTTACTTTTAAAATTATATGACATTATTTTATTTAATCGGCTAAACCGTCAGATCTAACTTTATTTCTTTCTATATGTATGGGCAACACCTTTCCATAAATTGCTTTAGAATGTTCAGGTGTATTTACTCTCCATGGATCTAATACATATGCTGGTATACACATGTAACGTGAGGTTTTTCCTATTATTTTGGATACTCTATGCATAGTAAATCGTCCTTTAAATATTTGTAAATCACCAGGTTTTAGTTCAAGTTGTTTAACTTTTGAACGATCTCCATCTAACACTTTTTTTACTTCATCAAATCTTTCATTTCCTGGCTCTCTTATATTTGGACAATACTCAAATATCCCACCTTGCTCTGGTTTTTGTATCATAAGACTTAAAGTAAATTCGCAACTATCAAAATGCCAAGGCAATATACCATCAGGCTCCATTACATTATAAGCATGACAAGCTAAGGGATCAGCCCATCTATAAATTGGAGAAATTCCTAGACAAGCGGACACGAATTTAAGTAGCTCTTCAGTTTCGTAAAGAAATTTCATTTCGGAATTTTTTGCAAAACAATCAGAGTTTAGATATCCATTGTATCTGTTCATAAAAATTCTTTTTGGATGATCCTTAGGAAGAGAGGGGTCATCTTTTGCATAAAGATATGCATTGATACTTTCTTTAGACATATAAACTTCATCTAGCTGTTGCTCTAATTCTTTTCTCATAACTGCTAAAGAATTTGGTAAAATAAAGTTTGGAATTACTGAACAACTATCATTTTCTAATTCTGCTTTACATTTTTCAATTATTTTTTTTATTTTGTGAGATTGTAAGTCGTGAATAGGATATTTTTCTAAATCAACAATTTTGCTTAAGTTTTTTTCCATAACTGCACAATATAAATTATGAGCTTCTCAGCGATTCTTGTAATTCTTTATTTGAGATATAACCTTTAGCGTTTCCTTGTTTATCGACAACTTCGCAATTGGAATTACTACAAACAACTTGAGGTAGAAATTCCTCGATAAATTGATCTTCTTCAACTTTAATCAGGTTTGATTTATCTATACCATCTGATTGATTAATAGGTTTCATTATAATTTTTGCTTTTATAACTTTTGTTCTGTTTACATCTTTTACAAATGCCTCAACATATTCATCTGCCGGGTTCATTATAATTTCTACTGGCGTTCCTACTTGCACAAGTTTTCCAGCATTTAAAATTCCAATATGATCCCCTAATCGAAGTGACTCATCAAGATCATGAGTAATAAACACTATGGTTTTTTTTAATTCTGCTTGGAGATCTATCAATTGTTTTTGCATGTCACTTCTTATCAATGGATCTAATGCTGAAAAAGCTTCGTCCATAAGCATAATGTCAGTATCAGTGGCTAAAGCTCTTGCAAGTCCTACTCGTTGCTGCATTCCCCCAGATAGTTGAGCTGGATATTGATTTTCAAATCCAGACAAACCTACAGACTCAATTTTCTCCATTGCAGTAGCATTTCTTTTTTCAATTTCCACGCCTTGCATTTCAAGTCCGTAACCAACGTTTTGTAAAACTGTCTTATGCGGGAACAAGCCAAACCTTTGAAATACCATACTCATTTTTTGCCTTCTAAATTCAATTAGTTGCTCTTTATTGAGAGTGGTAACATCCTTGCCTTCAACTAAAATTTCCCCAGAAGTAGGATCTATCAATCTATTTAAATGTCTTATTAGCGTAGATTTACCAGATCCAGATAAACCCATGCACACAAAGGTTTCTCCTTCCTCAATTTTTAATGACACATTATCTAATCCAACTGTGTGCCCAGTTTGCTCTAAAACATCCTCTTTTGTAGCACCCTCTTGAACCATTTTAAGAACGCTGGATGGTTTAGGTCCAAAAATTTTATATACATTATTGATTTCAATTTTTGACATTTTTTAAAAGTCTAATTCTTTTAATGCATCAAAGCAAATCTACAATTAAATAAATAAAAAGCTTTCAACCATTAATTGAATTGAAATTTTTACCATTTTATATAATTATTTATCATGAATTCAATTTCTAAAATCTCAAAAAATAGCACTTACCTTCAAATTATTTGGAATGATGGGGAGGAGAGTAAATTCAATTATATGTGGCTAAGAGATAATTGTCCAACCGCGCATGACAAAGATTCACGACATAGAATGTTTAATATTTTAGAAGTTTCTAAAGATATAAATCCTAAAAAATACTCTCTTAATGATGATGGTAAATTAGAAATTGAGTGGAGTGAGGGAGAACACATAAGTTATTATGACCCAAAATGGTTAAGAGAAAATTGCTATACAATCAAAAATAAACAAAAATATATATCTCCTTATCAACTTTGGGATAATAACTTAAAAAATAATTTTGAAAGTATATGCATTGAGCATGATGAAGTAATTGACTCTGATGAAGGTTTAATAAAATGGCTTGAACTATTACATCATAAAGGTATTGCCATAGTTAAAAACTCACCAACAGAAAAAAAATCAGGCTTTAAAATTCTTCATCGAATAAGCCATGTCAGAGAAACATTTTTTAAAACCCCTTTTGAGGTAATAAATATTCCAAAACCAAATAATTCTGCTTACACGGCGCATGCTTTAAGAAATCATATGGATTTACCTTGGTTTGAATTACCACCTGGTTATCAGTTTTTGCATTGTTTAGTAAATGATGCAAATGGTGGAGACTCTTCAGCAATCGATGGGTTTGCTGTAGCCGATTATCTTAGACAAAATGAAAAAGATATATTTGAGACACTGGTTTCTGTGCCTCTTAAATTTAGAGATAAAGATTATACTCAAGAATCTCACAGAAGCTATCATGCACCCGCAATTAGTTTAACAAAAGATAAAGATTTTCATGATATTAGATTTAGTGTTGCAACGATGGATGCTTTAGATTGTCATCCAGATAAAATGGATAAAGTTTATAAAGCCCACCATAGATTTGGAAATCTTCTACACGATGATAAGTTTCAGATTAAATTTAGATTAGGACCTGGAGACATATTTTCTTTTAATAATAGGCGTGTTTTACACGGCAGAACTGCTTTTGACCCAAATTCAGGTCATCGTCATCTTCAAGGATATTATTTAGATAGAGATGAAATACTTGGAAGATTGGAATATCTTAAAAAATATAAATCATAAGTTTTCAAATATAAGATTGTTATCTTTTTCATATTTCAAAAATTCCTTTTTGTTTTTAATCGTGTAATAATATTTCTCTTTATTAATTATTTGTATTCTTCGACTATTTAAAAACTTTTTATCTAATATTAGATATTTTATTTTTTTGTTTAGGCTACTTTTTAAAATAGATTTTATGCTAGATTTGTTGGAAAAAGATAAACCTACTGATAGTTTTGAGTTAAGTTTAAGAAGATTATAGATATTTTCATGCTTAAAAGAGATAAAAGTACATTTTTTAAAACTTCTAGTTTCTTTAATCAAATTAGATAAAAGTTCTTTATTAAATAATGGCTTTATTTCAATAAAGATAGGAAATTTTTTTTTTGAAATTTTTAGAACCTCTTTTAATGGTGGTATTTGAAAGTTTTTATTTTTAATTTTTTTTAGATCTTCATAATTAATATTTTTGATACTTTTGCTTATTTTAAAAATTCTCTTTAAAGTAAAATCATGAAAGCATACAAACTTTTTATCTTTGGTTGAATGAATATCTGTTTCAATCCCAAATCTTTTTTTAAATGATGCTCGAAAAGACTCTAAGCAGTTTTCTTTGTAACTCTTATTTACAATTCCTCTATGTATTATATGCATGTAAAAAAAAAGGGCTCTGTTTCCACAAAGCCCTTAATTATTTTTTTTAAGTTTAATTATTAGTTAGGTAACCAACTTTTCCATTTATCTGGATTGTTGTCTAACCACTCATTTACAACTTCTTTAACGTCTCTTTTTTTGATGTCAACTTCAACAAGCATCTTAGCTTGGTCTAAGTTTTCTAATTTCATTCTTTCAAAAAAAGCTTTTGCTTTAGCATGTTCTGGTTTAGCAAATGTGTCAGGATTTCCATAATTCATAGTGTAATCTTTATCCCAACCAGTTGCTGGCCATCCATCTGTACCGCAAGTTTTCCAGTTGTTTGCTTCAGTAAATGTGTCTCCTTCACAAGTTTTGTATTCAGGAAGTTGAACTCCTACCATGTCAAACTCACCAAAGAACCAGTGTGGTGACCATAAGTATAACAAGAACGGCTCTTTTCTCATGTAAGCAGCTTTTGCTTCTGCAATTGCAGCCGCTTCAGTACCTAGCTCATCTGCTTGGAAATCAATTCCTAAAAGATCAAGTCTTTTTTGGTCATGACAGTTCCAACCAGCTACAGGACATCCAATTAATCTTCCTTTACCGCCGGTTTCAATAGTTGCAAATTTAGCTTTATGTTTGTTTAGGTCTCTCCAAGTTTTAATGCCCATTTCTTCTGCAGCATATCTAGGTATCCAGTAATCTGACATACCGATGATTCCAGTAGTTCCTAAAAGATCAACTGTTCCATCTCCTTTATAAGACTTTACTACTTTGCCGTCATAAATTAAATCTTCATTAAACATTACATCGTCTGCCTCTGCATAACTTGGCCAACTCTCGCAAGCGAAATCAAGTTCTCCAGCTGCAATTGCTTCCCATAATCCAGTACCAGACGGGAAAACTGTTTGTTTAATTTTATAGCCCATTTCTCGTTCAAGAATTGCTACTGCAACTTCACAAGTGATTATTCCACCTGTCCAGTCAGCAATAGCAGCATGTAATCTTTTTGCATTTGCCTGAGTAAGACTAGCAAGTAAAATTACGAAAGATAAAAATAGAGCTGATATTGTTTTTGATAACCTCATTTATTTCCTCTCTTTTAATTAATTAAAGTCTTATTCTAAAACAAAAATTACTAGTTTGTAAACTGTGAATAATGATGCTTTTACTTGACTTATAAACCTAGAGCTTCTCTCTGTTTTTTAGTCCAAGCAAGTGAAATTCTGTCTATAATTATTGCTAATAATACAATTCCTATACCTGCTGCCAACCCTCTACCGGTATCAGATCTTGCTAATCCATTAAATACTTCCAAACCTAATCCTTTTCCACCAATTAAAGGTGTAACAATCTGCATTGCGAATGCCATAATTACTGTTTGATTAAATCCAATAACTAAACTTGGAATAGCTAATGGAAATTTAATTTTATTTAGAGTTTGTAATAAAGTACCACCAAATGAACGTGAAACCTCTGAGTAAGTCCCAGATACTTGAGTTAAACCTAAAGATGTTAATCGAATGATGGGTGGTATAGAGTATATAACTGTTGCAAGTACTGCAGATACTATTCCTCCTCCAAAAAACATTAAAACAGGAATTAAATAACAGAAGTAAGGTAAAGTCTGCATGGCATCCAAAACCACGTTTTGAACATTTCTAAATCTCTCATTATAAGAGGCAATTATTCCAAGAGGAACTCCAATTATAAAGCATAAAGCTACAGACACTAAAACAGATGATAGTGTTATCATTGATTGTGGCCATATCCCACAAGCACCAATGAAAAGTAATAATATTGCTGTAATAATTGCAAATCTAATACCGACAGTAAAATATCCAATTGCTGCAAATACCCCTAATGTATACCACCATGGCACATGAGTTAAGAATATATCAAGTGGTCTTAAGAGTTTAAGATATACAAATCCCCTAAGAGCTTTTGTAAATGCAATAAAACTAGGATTAACAGTTAAAGATTCTACACTACTAGAAATCGGCTGCCTAATTGACAATCTCCACTCTTCAGGAAATGATCCTATACTTACCATATAAGAGTCAACGAATGAAATAGTCAGAACAAGTAAAAAAGAAGGTATTATATAATATCTTCTAGAAATTATTTCACCAATATCTCTTGCTGTTTCTTTATTTGCTAAAGAAACACAAAATTCAAATACATACGCAATAAATTTTGTTAAATTTGTACAAACAAAATTAATTAAACCAGCTAAAAATTCTAAAGGCTTTTCTATAATTCTTACTATTGCAAATTTTTCCCAAGATTGTGGGAGTAAATAAAATTTTTGAACATTCGATGGAAGTATTTGTTTTGTTTTGCTAAATGACATACTAAATCTATCAAACATTATTGCCATGAAAAGAATACAAAGTCCTCCTTCCATTGCCCACCCAACATCAAGTCTTCTAATTGCTTGCCATACTTGACCACCAATTCCTTCAGCTCCAATGAAACATGCCAAAACTACAAGTGCTAAAGCCATCATTATCACCTGATTAATTCCCATCATTATACTTGGTAGCGAGAGTGGAATTTTAATTTTAAATAGTAGTTGTAACTTACTTGATCCAAATGAGGTAGCAGACTCAATTGTTTCTGCTGAAACTTGTCTTATACCAGTATTTGTTAATCTTATTATTGGAGGCATTGAGTAAATCATAGTGGCTAATATTGCTGGCGCTCCTCCAATTCCAAAAAAGAAAAGAGCTGGAAAAAGATAAACAAACGCAGGCATTACTTGCATTGTATCTAAAATAGGCTTCATAAAATTTTCAAACCTGTCACTTTGTGAACAAAGCACACCTAGAGTCACTCCAACTACGACACATAGTAAAACCGATAAACCCATCAATGCTACCGTTTGCAGAGATGGTTCCCACATTCCTGTTGCACCCCAAAAATAAATGACAAATAAAGAGTACAATCCTAATCTTAAACCACCTGCAATTAAGCAAGGCAAAAATATTAATGCTGCAATTAATAGCCAAGGTGAGTCGATAAGGAAATCTTCAACAAAGTAATATACATTTTTAATATAACTGGCTATTATTTTGGTAATCCATCTATAATTTTTCTTTAAATAATCTTCACCTTCATTAACCCATGCTGTAAATGTAAATTGATCAGTGACGACCTTTGGCATTTTTGAAGGACCATCGCTTTGAAAAGATAACCACAGTGCAACTAAAAATGTTATTAAGATTACAGAATATGTAATAATATTTTTTGATGAATTTGGCTTTCCTTGGATACTTGCTACTTCAGAAGACATATTATCTAAAATTTAAAATAAATAATTTTACTTTTAAAGAAAAATATTGTCTATTTTTGTGTTATTAAAATAACAAAATATGAATAATCAACCAAAAATAACGTGTTCAAATGTTTGGAAATTATTTGGTTCTGACGAACAAAGAATAATTAAAGATTTAGATAAAAGTTTATCAATAAAAGAAGTTCAAGAAAAAACCGGACATGTGGTTGCAGTAAAAGATGTTAGCTTTTCAATTGAGAAAGGTGAGACATTTGTTGTAATGGGTTTATCGGGAAGCGGAAAATCAACCTTAGTTAGATGTATTTCAAGATTAATTGAACCAACGTCTGGAACAGTAAAAATGGATGATGTTGACGTAACGAAAATGAGCGGAAAAGAATTATTAGATTTAAGAAGAAATAAAATGAGCATGGTTTTTCAACATTTTGGTTTATTTCCACATAGAACAGTTGTGGAGAATATTGGATATGGTTTAGAGATTAGAGGAAATAAAAAAAATGATAGAGTAGAAAAATCAATGGAAGTTTTAAAAATGGTTGGTTTAGAAGGTTGGCACAATAATTATCCAAGAGAACTATCAGGAGGAATGCAACAAAGGGTGGGTTTAGCTCGTGCATTAGCTGTAGATCCAGAAATTTTAATTTTTGATGAACCCTTTTCAGCATTAGATCCATTAATTAGAAGAGAAATGCAGGATGAACTTTTAAAGATTCAAGAAAAGTTACAGAAGACTATGGTATTTATTACTCATGATTTCTTAGAGGCAATTAAAATGGGTGATCATATTGCAATTATGAAAGATGGAGAAGTTTCTCAAGTAGGGACACCAGAGGAAATAGTTGCTAACCCCAAAGATCAATATGTAAAAGATTTTTGCGAAGATGTGCCAAAATACAAAGTCCTTAGTGCAAGCAAAGTAATGAGGGAAGAATGTTGTGACGATACAAAAAAAATGTTTGAAAACGGATCAAATAATATTCCTCACAATTCAAAAATAGAAACTTTAATTGATAAGCTTGTAGATACAGATCAGAAATTTCCAGTGGTTAATAGTGAGACAGGTGAGCTTATTGGTGAAATTGATAGAGCAATAGTTATGAAATCAATGAAATCTGCTAGTTAATTTCTCTACTCACCTTAGTTTTTTTTTGTTTTACTTTATCTCTCCAAATTATAATCATTCCAGCAAACACAATTACGAAAACTCCTGGAAATAATTGTTCCCAAGGAGCTTCATTAAAAAATAACCAGCCCAAAACAAATGATGAAGGAATGCCAAAATATTCAAACGAAGCCATCTTACTTGCAGAGATTAATCTGTAAGAATAGATAAAAAGTATTGCTGCAGTACCTCCAAGAATACCAGTCAATGTCATAAGAAAAAAATCTTGAGTATTTTTTATTTCTGCATGTCCAGTGGTCAATAAAAACAGTACAACACCACCAATTACATTAAATATTAAAGTATATAATTGAATTTTTGCTGTTGAGTGACCATCAGGTATAAATTTTAAAATTATCACACTTAATGCCCAAGCTATCGCAGTTAGAATTGGAAATATTGAGTAAAAACTAAATATGTCACTTCCTGGCTGAACAATTAAAACAACTCCAAAAAAACCTATAAAAATTGCAGACCATCTATAAATACCAACCTTATCCTTTAAAAAAATTATCGATAAAATTACAATGAAAAATGGTGAAGAAAATGTAAGAACCATAGCAGTAGCAAATTCTAAGTTAATAACAGAAATAAATATAAATATATTCATTGATAAGAAAGCCAAACCTCTAAAAAAGCTTAAGATAATGAATTTATTGTTTAGGTTCCTAAAAACTGAAATGTGCTCTTTAGTAAATAAAATAAGTATAAATAAAGGGATTACCCCCGCAATATTTCTGAATACTGCTAACTGAATTACAGTATATTCATTACCCAAAAACTTTATTACAACCATATACATATCCACACATAGTATTGCTAAGAGCATGGTAAATATTGCTAAATATGTTTTTTTTAAATCTGTTTTTTCTGAAGAAATATTCATTTATAATTTTTTAAAATTGTATACTTTATAAAAGAAATGCAAAGTTTTAAACTTAACGAAACTGATATTCTATCCAATCAAGATTGGACGTTTCCGACTAATATTGCATACGGTCCAGGTAGATTGAAAGAAATAGGTGGTATCTGTAATAATTTAAATATTAAAAACCCTTTAATTGTTACAGATAAAGGTAGCACAAAATTACCATTTATAATTAATTTACAAAATTATTTAAAAAGTTCTGATGTAAAATCCGATTTATTTTTTGATATATCTCCAAATCCAAGAGAAGATGAAGTTTCAAATGGTGTTAGTAAATTTAAAGATGGAAACCATGATGCTATAATTGCAATCGGTGGAGGCAGTGCCATGGATGGAGGAAAATTAATTTGCCTCACAGCAAACAATGACGTTCCATTAAGAGATTTTGAGTTTGAATTAACTCCGCCTAACATTAGTAAGGATAACCCGTTCCCAAAAATTATAACTATTCCAACAACTGCTGGAACTGGAGCTGAAACAGAAATTTCAGCTATGGTTACTTATTTAAAAGAAGGCATGAAATTTTGTATGTGGCATCCAGATGTTAGACCTTCCTTAGCATTGTTAGATCCAGAACTAACTATTGGATTGCCAGCAAATTTAACGGCATGGACTGGTGCAGATGCTTTAATCCATGGTATAGAGGGTTATTGTGTTCCTGGTTTCAATCCAATGTGTGATGGTGCTGCTTTAGAGGGTTTATCTTTGATATCAAAATCTTTAATCACAGCTGTAGAAGATCCTAGCAATATAGTTGCAAGAGGTGGAATGCATGTTGGATCTTGTTTAGCGGGAATTTCTTTTTTAAAAGGTTTAGGATTAGTACATGCTATTGCTCATATGGTTGGAGCCGAATACAATACTCATCACGGACTAACGAATGCAATAATATTACCTGTAGTTTTAAAATATAATTTACCAGGTATGGAAGAAAAAGTTAAAAGAATGTCAGAGGCTATGCAATTTAAAGATCATTCTGTAGATGCATTTATATCAAACATTGAAAACATTCTTGATAGAATTAAAATTCCAAAAAGTTTGAGCGAAATTGGAGTCCCCGAGGATTGTGTTGATAGAATTGCTGAAAAATCAATGAAAGATCAAGCCTATGGACAAAATCCTAGAAAAGCAACTTTAGAAGAAATAAAGGAAATTACTCTAGCATCCATTAAAAAAGCTAGGTAATAGTAAATTCCCATGCTTGAAAATAAATCAGTTAAAGAAATTATTTCTTTAATTAAGAAAAAGGATGTTTCAGTAAAAGAAATAGTTGGCTTATATTTTGAAAGAATAAAAAAATTTAATCCATCTTTGAATGCTATTGTTTCAATTAAGGATGAAGAGGAAATAATTAAAGAAGCTGAGATTAAGGACAAAAATTTTGAACAGAATAAGCCGTTATTTGGCTTACCTCTTGCCTCTAAAGATTTGCTAGATGTAGTTGGTTTTCCAACCACTTATGGTTTTCCTAGATATAAAGATTATTTTCCAAAAAAAAATTCTATAATTGTTGATCGTCAGATAGATGCTGGTGGATTAATAATTGGAAAGACAAATACTGCTGAATTAGGGGTGGGCGCTCATACAGCTAATAGATTATTTGGAATAACACCAAACATATATGGAAATAGTCAATCATCAGGTGGATCGAGTGGTGGAGCTGGTGTTGCAGTTGCAGCAAATTTACTGCCATTTGCTGATGGTACAGATATGATGGGTTCTTGTAGAACACCTGCTGCTTACGCAAATGTTTATGGTTTTAGACCAACACCAGGATTACTTCCCGATTATCGAACAAATGAAAAAAAGAAAAATCTTCCAGTTATTTCAACACCAGGATGTCTAGCCAGAACACCTGAAGATATGTCTATTTTTTTAGATGTCATAGTTGGAGAACATAAAGAAGATCCAATTTCTTTCAGTTTAGATAATTCTTTTAGTGAGGTTAATTTAAGTGACCAGGAATTTTCAAAAATAAAAATTGGATGGTTATCTGATATGAATGGTAATTATCAATATGATCCTGAGATAATTGAAATATGCAACAAACAACTTAACAATCTTGAAAAGTATAAAGTTATAATTGAAAACTTAAAACCAAAAATAGATGCTCATAAATTATGGAATTGCTGGGGAACGTTGAGAGCAAAAAGTATTTATGAGGATATTATTACAATGAATATAAAAGATGTTAATGAAATGACTCCTCAAGCGATATGGGAATACAATAAAGGTATCAAACTTACAGATGAAGATGTAAAATCTGCTCTTAACTCAAGAATTGAATTATCAAATGATGTAAATAGTTTATTTGGTGATTTTGATTTTTTAGCTTTACCATCTCAACAATCATTTCCTTTTGATAAAAATTTAAGACACCCAGAAAAAATTAATGATAAATTAATGGATACTTATCATAGATGGATTGAAATACATATATTTGCTAGTCTTTTTTACTTACCATCAATTTCTTTACCTATTGGTTTTAATAAAGAGGGATTTCCAATAGGTATTCAAATTATAGCAAAACAAAAAGAAGATTTAAAAGTGATATCTTTTGCAAAAAGATATGAAGAAATTTTTAATTATTCTAAAATTAAACCAAAATTAAACTAATGGTCAGACACAAACATCATTTTAAAATAGCTTTTGCATTAGCAATAGCTGCTGGATCATGGGGAGTTTATTGGCTACCTCAAAGAATTTTAGAAGATGGGGGACTCACTGGAGGTTGGGGAACAATTTCTCAAATGATGATCGGAATTTTATTACTTACACCCATCTCTTTGTGGAGAAAGTATAAAGGTCGTACATCTGGTTTAGAAATTCCTTTTGTTGGTTTTTTAACCGGCAGTGGTTTTATATGTTACGCATTAAGTTTCTTGCTTACAGATGTTGTTAGAGCATTGATCATGTTTTACATGATACCTGTCTGGACGACTATTTTTGAAATATATTTTTTAAAAAAAAGACCAGGTTTAGAAAGAGTTTTAACTTTAAGCTTAGCACTTGGGGGCTTGTGGGTAGTTTTCAGTCAATCTAATATCATACCATTACCACAAAATGCAGGAGATTGGTTGGCATTACTAGGAGGTGTACTATTTGGCGCTGGATTAGTACGTTTAGAAATTTCTAAAACAGACGGTGTGTTTCCAGTAATCTTTTCTTTCTTCGTTTATGGGACAATATTTAACATTTTTGCTGGCTTTATTTTAAAAGATTACTTAGGACCTATGCCACCGATTGAATCCTTTGCATCAATGTTTACTTTTTTAGTTCTTATTTCAGTATTTTATTTTATTCCTACCGGAGTAGTTATAATGTGGTCTCCATCTGTTTTAGGTGCAGGCCTTTGTGCAATATTGTATTTAAGCGAAATAGTAGTTGGAGTTATATCAGCTGGCATTCTGACTGACGAAACATTTGGTTGGAGAGAAGTTGTTGGAAGTACAATGATTGTTGTAGGAGGAGTATTAGCTGTTGTTCTAGCACCAAAAGAAGAAAAGTAGATGCTGTTTAAAGAAAAGTTTAAATCAAATTCAAAAATATTCTTAGATGGTGGAAATGGTTCTGAGATTGCAAACTTAGGAGGTGAGATGACGCCAGCTTTTTCTGCATTAGCAACAATCACAGCACCAGAAATTGTAAGACAAGTTCATGAAAATTTTATGGATGCAGGCTGTGATCTTATTACAGCAAATACCTTTAGCACTACAAGACACAATATGAATAGCGTTAATAGAGGTAATGAAACAAAGGAGTTTATTGTTAGATCTGTCGAAATAGCCAAAAAGGCAATTAAGAATAAGGGAAAAGAAAATATAGTTGGAATAGCAGGGAGTATGTCGAATTTTTTCTCATTGAAGGAAAATGAATTTGTTCCAAACCCAAAATACATACCTTCATTTAGAGAGGAAGAGAGAAATTATAAAGAGGCTGCTAAAATCTTAAAAGAAGAGGGAGTCGATCTTTTAATTCTAGAAATGATATTAGATATAGATCACTCAAAAATCTTACTTAACTCTGCATTAGAAACTGGTTTACCTGTTTGGGTTGGACTTAGTTGCTGTATAAGCAAGTTTGATAATAACGTTATTGGAAGAAATTTTAGAGCTGAAAAAGAAAAATCACTTATTTATGATGAAAGTATATACAAAGAGCAACCAAAATTTATTCCTGATGACAAGATTGTTCTTTTAGATGATATTATGAAATCTCTAACAAATATGGGCGGAGATGTTTATGGTATTATGCATACTTGGCTTGTTGATGCCTTCGATGGATTGAGGGTAATTAAAAATAATTGGCAGGGTCCAATTATGTTTTATCCAGAGATACATAAGTTTGATACAAAAACACATAAGGCAACAGTGACATACGCAGAGGATGAATTTGCTGATGAATGTGGAAAACTAATTGATGATCAAATTCAAATTATCGGAGGGTGTTGTGGTGTCACAGATAATCATCTCAAAAAATTAATTTCTAGGTATTCTTAATTTTAATTTTAATTGTTAACTAAGTTTATCAACATATTAATCATATCAACTTTATAACTCTCTTTTGTTGCAGATTTTGTTTCCAATATTGAAAAGAATGCTGCGACTTTGCCGGTTTTAAAATTTGTTGCCAAAAACTGACCTCCATACCCAGAGTGTCCAATCATGTTACCTGATACCATTGTTGAATTTGAGTAATACAAATATTTATTTTTTGATAATTCCATGTATTTAGGTCCTAAATTTTTAATAGTTTTGTCTAAAAAAGAAGGTGATCCAACTTTTCTATTTCCAACCCCCGTACCTTTTCTTGCAAAAAGCAAACCCATTCTTAAAAAATCTCTTGTAATTAAACAACCACCACCAGACATCCATGGCATCCCATATCTATCAGAGGCAATATATAAACCTTCTTCAAAGCCAGCAGCTTCAACTGCTGATAAAACCCAATCTCTTAAAGTTCTTCCACTTACCTTTTCTACAATTAATCCTACTACATCAGTATTTGCAGATTTGTAAAATGCATATGCAGATTTATTTATTAAACTTTTGTTTTTAATTTTTTTAATTGTATTTAAATATTCTTCTTGGCTTAAATTATTTTTTAAATTTTTTGGAAGTCTCCAACCTCCAACGGGCTCATGTAAAAAAGAGGAAGAATATGCTTTAGTATAATCTTCGGTATAGGAATTTATAATATTCATATTCAAAACATCTTGTACTTTCGCATTAGCGTAACCGCTTCCGATTTTAGGCAAATAATGTGAAACTTTTTTATTCAAATCTATTGATTTATTTTTCACAAGTTCACCTACAAATAAGTTAACAAACATTTTAGTTATTGACATAATTGTCTGTGGTTGATTTTTTTTGAAATCTTTAGCGTATTTTTCAAATAATATATTTTGACCTTTGCCAACGATTATTGAACAAAAAGATTTATTTTTGATCATTTTTTTTACCAATGGTATTTTACTAATATTATTATTGGGTTTTGACTGTAGTTTTAATACTAGATCAGATCTCAGATAAAGACTGTACCTATTTATTTTATGTAAATTTCTGTAACCAAATCTTCTAGTTTTTGGAAGATTCCATAAAGCCTTATTATCTCTAATTGTTTTTAATTCAGGGTTTTTAACAGAAGCTAATTTTATTATTTTCAATATTTTAAAGATTTTTTTTGTTCGTATTTCTGGTGATACCCCTCTGCTTTGCAATAATTTTTTTCCTTAGATATTTTTGTTGATACCTTGCCATCTAATTTTTTGTTCACCTCTTTTAATACTTTTTCAGCAATCTTTTTTTCTTCATCAGTATTATAAAATATTTCTGATCTATATTGAATTCCTACATAAGTACCTTGCCTATTTACTTGTGTAGAGTCGTGCAATTCAAAAAATAGATTAACCATGTCCTCATACGATTTTTCTTTTTCATCATATTGAACTTTTACAACTTCAATATGGCCAGTGTCACCACCGCACACAGCTTTATAGGTTACATTGGGATCATCCCCTCCACAGTAACCACATTCGGTAGAGATTATACCTTCAATACCTTCGTACTTAGTTTCATCCCAAAAACAACCAATACCACCAATAAATGTCTTCATTATTTTTTAATTTATACTTTAGTTTTTTAAAATTGAAATGGCTTTAATTTCATCAACTCCTATTCCACAACAGCCACCTATAATTTGAGCTCCATCTTTAATCCACGTTTTTACTTCATTTAAATAATCATTTGGTGTCATGTCATCTATAAATCTCCAATGTGGTTTTTCATAATATCCTTTATTTGGATACGCTCCTATAACTCCATCAAAATTTTCTCTCGCAGTTTTTATTGCCTTACCTGTAGTTTTAATATCAGAGTGGGCTACTAAAATTGGACCGTTATGAATTTTTTTAAAATTATTTATAGATTTTTTAAAATTTTCATAGACGTGAGTATCAGAGTCAATTGTATCGTTGTACCCAAGCATTATTTGATTTTGATCATTCGTTACACATGATACAGACAACCAAACTGGTATACTTATCTTTGTAGAACAGTTTAACATTGTTTCCACAATATCTGCTTGAGAAGACATAGCCTCTAAAATAATTAAATCTACTCCTTCACCTGATAAAATTTTAAGTTGTTCATCAAAGCCAGGTATCATTGCTTTAACTCCTAGTTTATAAAAATTACCAAAAGTTGAAACGCTTCCAGCAAGAGCAACAACTTTGTTTGAATTTTTAATTGCATCTTTTGCAACTTCAACACTTTTTTTATTAAATTCCTCTATCGAGTCTTCATAACCATACTGTCTCATCGATATAGGTGTAGTGCTATATGTATTGGTAGTTATTACATCAGCACCCGCATTTATATAATCTTCATGAATTTTTCTTACTAATTCTGGATGGTCTACTGAGCATTTTCCACACCACATTTTTTCATCCATTTTAGCGCCATTCTTTTCTAATTCAGCACCCATTCCACCATCTAAAATAATAGTTTTTTTATTTTCCAATTTTTCATGAATTGATGAATAAGACATAGTATTATTCCTTGCTATTTGTAAAGGTGCAAATTTTATTTCCATCAAGGTCACGAACGTAAGAATAATAAACCCCTGATCCCTCTGGTCGTTCTCCTCCAGATCCTTCGCTAGTACCTCCAGCTTTTAGTCCTGTTTCGTGAAATCTATCAACAATAAGTCTTGAAGATGTTATAAATGATATTTGTGTTCCATTTCCAAAAGTTGCTTCTTTTTTATTAAACGGTTTTGTGATGTAAAACTCTATTTCGTTTGTATCTTTCTTTCCATATGCAGCATAATCATTTTCTACAGTTTCGTTTCTTGTTAGCCCAATAACTCCCAAAACTTCATCATAAAACTTAATGGCAGCATCTAAATTATTTGTACCCACCATTACATAACCAATCATCTCAACCTCAATTATTTTGAATATAATTTTTTAATTCCAACCAGTAATTGCCTTAACCTCTAGGTATTCAGTAAAACCCCATAGTCCACCCTCTCGACCATTTCCTGATTGCTTAAATCCTCCAAAAGGTGCTCCAGTTTCGGCTCCTTGACCGTTGATATAGACTGTTCCTGCTCTTACTTTTCTTGCTACTCTTTTTGCTTTTTCTTTATCTTCAGTTTGTAAATAGTTACCTAAACCGTAAGATGTATCATTTGTAATTTTAATTGCCTCTTCTTCTGTATCAAATGGAATAATTGAAAGTACTGGACCAAATATTTCTTCTCTAGCAATTTTCATATCGTTGTTGACATCTGTAAAAATCGTAGGTTTAACAAAATACCCCTTATTAAGACCATTTGGTAGATCGGGCCCACCGGCAGCAAGAGTTGCGCCTTCTTTAATTCCCTCATTAATAAGATTAATAACTTTATCATATTGAACTTTGGACACCAAAGGTCCAATGTGATCGCCTTTTTTAGATGCCACGTCTACTTTAATTTTATTTGCTTCATCTACAGCTTCTTTTACTGCTCTATCATAAATTGATCTTTGAACTAGCATTCGAGTTGGAGCATCACAAGATTGTCCAGTGTTACTCATTATAGTTCTAACTCCGTCCCTTACAGCATCTGGATAAGAGTCCTCAAAAACTATATTTCCACCTTTACCGCCAAGTTCAAGTGTGACCTTCTTAATTGTGTCAGCTGCATTTTTTTGTATCAATTTTCCTGCTCTTGTGGATCCTGTAAACGAGACCATATCAATATCTGGATGACCAGATATATGATTCCCAACTACTTCTCCGTTACCATTTATTAAATTGAACACACCTGGAGGAAATCCAGCTTCGTCAATTATTTCCGCAAACAAAACACCTGATACTGGAGCCACTTCTGACGGTTTTAAAATCATTGTGCAACCAGCTGCAAGTGCTGGTATAACTTTTAGAACTATTTGGTTCATTGGATAATTCCATGGCGTTATTAATCCACAAACTCCAATTGGCTCATATCTGATTTGATTGTTTGATTTTGGATCAAACTGATATTCAAAATTAAAATCTTTTAAAATATCTATTACATTTTTAGATATATCTGCCCCCATTTTAGTATGTATCTCTGATGCAAAATCTAATGGCGCACCCATTTCCATTGATTGTGCTTCAACCATTTCATCCCATCTTCTATTATAAATTTCACAAAATTTTTCTAATAATTTTACTCTCTCTTCTTTCGAAGTTTCTCTCCAGGTTTCAAATGCCACTTTAGCAGCACTTACTGCTTTATCTGTATCCTCAATTGATCCTAAAGATATTACAGCAAAAGCCTCCTCGGTTGATGGATCAATTACATCAAAATCATTAGGTTTAACTGGTGCATCCCATTTTCCATTTATATAAAAATTTTTCTTTTCAATCATAAATGCACTTTAACACAGAATTTAAATTTCATAACCTTTTTCTTCAGGTTCATTATCTGTTAACTCTTCAGGAAAACCTTCAGCTCTAAAATCAATTTTATTCAGATCTTCCATTCTTTTTACTATCATTGATGACCAAGCTCTTGAGCCATATTTTTTTTGACCATCTTTAAATATTTCAACTATTTTAGGAGAAATTTCCAAAGGTGCATTTAATTTTTTTGCTAGTTCATCAAATAGACCAGTATCTTTTAAAACAAGGTCCATTGTAAAATTTATATTATATGAGCCATTTAAAATAACTTGGCTCTCAGTTTCATGAACAAATGAATTTCCTGATGACACAGCAATTCCTTTATAAGCTTTCGTAAGATCTAGGTTTGATTTTTTAGCTACTGTCCATGCCTCCCCAAGAGCAACCAAATGTGTGGAGGCTAAATAATTAGTAATTACTTTAAGAACAGACGCTGTGCCTAATTCTCCTGTGTGTAATATTTTGCGCCCCATTACTGTTAAAGCAGGTAAAATATTTTCAAATGCATCCCTGTCCCCACCTACAAATATTGCTATATTTCCTGAGGCTGCTCTATGGCACCCTCCACTTACAGGACCATCTAAAGGTATTGCTTTTTTTTCGATTACTTTTTTACCAATCCTTTTTACCTCTGACTCATCAGTAGTACTCATTTCCAACCATATTTTATTTTCAGAAAGACCCTCTAATATTCCGTTTTGACCTTCCATCACCTCTGCACAAATTTCAGGAGAAGGAAGGCAAGTTATTATTAAATCAACTTCCTCAGCTAGCTCTTTAGCAGAGTTTGCAATTTTAGCCCCCAAAGCTTCAAATTGTTTTGTTAAATTTTCATCTAAATCTTTAACTACTAAATTAAATTTATTCCTCAATAAACTCCCAGCTAGTTTTCCTCCAACATTTCCTAAACCAATAAATCCTATCTTCATTAATTTACCTCCTCTTTCTTTTTATATAATATCATTATGACACCAAATATTATTACTACTCCTCCAATAAATAATTCACTTGTTGGTTTCTCGCCTAATAAAAATATTGCTGCAAGTAATCCAGTGGGTGGTATACCCATAGTTACTATAGGTAAAACTTTATATAATGGATTATTTTTTAGAACATAATAAAAGCATCCATAAGTTATAGGTTGCATAATAAATCCAATGTAAAAAGCTATTAACCAATGATTAAATTTAGCAGTTGATAAATATGATATTGTATCACCTTCAATTACTGCAGAAATAAATATTAAAGTGGGTCCGGAAAATAATGCAAGCCAAGCAACTAAAGCTAAAGGATTAATTTGTTTACTCAAAGGTTTAACAATTACTTGACCGAGTGCCCATATTGCTGAACCTAGAATAGTAAGAGCGATACCAAATAGTTTTCCGTCTAAATTAGGTGAGCCAGTTAAAATATAAACTCCTATAAAGGCAATTCCAATTCCAACTAAAGCTCTTAAAGTTGGTTTCTCTTTCAACATGAAAAAAGCAAATATAACTCCAAATGGAACTTCTGTTTGTACTAATAATACCGCTGCTGAGGCATCTATAAAATTTAAACCAGTATAGGTAATACTATATTGTAAGGTGTTTGCTATAAATGAAGCAAAAAAGATTTTTTTTAAGAAACCTTTTGGAATAGGAAACCACCAAATTAAAATAGAAGCAGCAAAAATAAATCTTAATCCCATTAAAAGTATTGGAGGAAAAGACTCAAAAGCAGGTTTTGCAATTACAAAACCAAAACCTAAAAAGATAGGAACAAGCGATGCAACTAGAGTGTCTTTAAAATTCATTCAATTCATTTAATATTAATGATTATTCAAGAACTTATGATATATTCTCTTTTTTAAAATATGAATTCAACAAAAATAGAACCAAAATACATAAGTAAATCAAATCCACGAGTTGGCCTTATTGCTCTTGCAAGTGATTTTATGATTGAGAGAGATTTTATTAATGTAATAAAGGATAGAGAAATTGATTTTTTTGTTAATAGAATAGAGTGTTATAACCCTTTAACCAAAGAAAATCTGATTAAAATGTCAGATAAAGTAACCGATGTTGCAAAAGATATTCTCCCTGACCAAGATATAGACTGTGTTGTCTATGGATGCACTTCAGGAACAATAGCTGCAGGATACAATTCTATAGAACAAAAAGTAAAAGCAGCAAAACCAATGGCTGAGGTTTCAACACCAAGTACCGCTGCTATAAAAGCTTTGAAGAAATTAAATATAAGCAAGATTTGTTTATTTACTCCATACAGCAAAAAACTAAATGATGATGTTATAGAATATTTTAAATCTGAAGGATTTGAAATAACCTCAAATTCTTATTTTGATATAGAGTCAGACTACGATATTGGTAAAGTAGATCAAAATTATTTGTATGATGTGTTGTCTAAAATAGATTTAAATGGCGCGGAAGCATTATTTGTATCTTGCACAGCTTTACCTGTACTTCCAATAATTGACAAACTTGAAAAAAAATTGAATACAGTTGTTTTATCAAGTAACCAGGCTTTAATCTGGGATACACTTGTTAAAATAAATAAAGATAATCAAGTTGAGGGTTTTGGAAAATTATTCAGATAGAAAATAATGTCATTTAGCAAAGAGGAATATCAAAAAAGATTAAAAAAAGTAAAATCAATGATGGAAAAAAAAGGCATTGAACTTTTAATTTCTCACGACACTAACAATATGAACTATTTGACTGGGTATGATGCTTGGTCTTTTTATTATGCTCAATGTGCAATTATTCATATAAATGCAGACGAACCTCTTTGCTTTGTAAGAGCACAAGATGCAGGAGGCGCTTATATAAAGACTTATCTTAAAGATGAAAATATAATTGTGTATGATGAAAATTATATTCACACATGGCCAAAACATCCCTACGATTATTTAGTAAAAATAATTAAAGATAGAAAATGGGATAAACTTTCGATTGGCGTTGAAATGGATGCCCATTACTTCACAGCTTTTTGCTATGAAAAGATAAAACAAGGTTTACCTAATGCAAAAATTAAAGACTCAGAACGTTTAGTCAACTGGGCGAGATTTGCAAAATCTGATGCAGAAATAAAATATATGAAAAATGCAGCATTGATTTCAGAAAAAGGGATGAAAACTGCAATGGAAGTAATTAAACCTGGCGTAAGACAATGCGATGCTGTTGGAGAAATACAAAAAACTTTATTTTATGGAACTCCAGAGTTTGGAGGAGAATATTCGAGTATTGCAACACTTCTTCCAACAGGAAAGGGAACTTCAGCTTCACATTTAACTGCTACACAAGATAAATTTGTAGAGGGGGAAGCAACAATTGTAGAGTTATCTGGAGTTTACAAAAGATATCATGCTCCAATGGCAAGAACTGTTTTTTTAGGAAAACCCGATCAACTTAAAATTGATACGATGAAAAAGACTATTGAAGCGCTAGAAGCTGGAATTAAAGTAACAAAAGCTGGAAATACTGCAAATGATGTTGCCCAAGCATTTTGGGGAGTTTTAGACAAATATGGAATAGAGAAAAAGTCTAGAACAGGTTACTCAATTGGTATTGGTTACCCACCAGATTGGGGTGAACATACTTTAAATATATATAAAGAAGAAATGACAGAATTAGTTCCAAATTCTTGTTTTCATATGATAGCTGTAATGCAATTTGGTGATTGGGGAGTTGAAGCATCAGAATCTATAAGAGTTACTGACAACGGATGTGAATTATTTTGTAAATATCCAAAAGAGCTACATATAAAGAGTTAATTAATTGTTGCAAATAACATAACTAAATGTTTTAAAAACCATCTTATGTCAAAAAAAGCTGATTTCGTAAAATTTGATAAAGTAGACAAAAGTTACGACGGAAAAGTATTAGTAGTAAAAGATCTAAATTTAGATATTGAAGAAGGTGAGTTTGTAACAATGCTTGGACCCTCAGGTTCAGGAAAAACTACTTGCCTAATGATGCTTGCTGGTTTTGAAACTCCAACTAACGGAGAAATATTTTTAGATAACAATCCAATTTCAAATATTCCACCACATAAAAGAGGGATCGGAATGGTTTTTCAAAATTATGCTTTATTTCCTCACATGACAGTCTTTGAAAATTTAGCATTTCCGCTAAAGGTTAGAAAGATGTCTCAAGAGGATATAGAGAAAAAAGTCGACAAAGCTTTATCAATGGTCTCACTTGGTGGATTTGCAAACAGAATGCCAGGTCAACTGTCAGGTGGTCAACAACAAAGAGTTGCAGTTGCAAGAGCTTTAGTTTTTGATCCGGCTGTTGTTTTAATGGATGAGCCTTTAGGTGCGTTAGATAAGAATTTAAGAGAAAGTATGCAGTACGAAATTAAACACATTCATGAAAGTATTGGTGTAACAGTAGTTTATGTAACTCATGATCAAGGTGAAGCTTTAACTATGTCAAATAGAATCGCGGTATTTAATGATGGTAAAGTTCAACAACTATCAAGTCCTGATAAGTTATATGAAGAACCTGTGAACTCCTTTGTTGCAGAATTTATTGGAGAAAATAATACCTTTGGTGGAGAGGTTTCTGAAATTTCAAATGGAACATGTAAAGTTAAATTAGAAAAGGGCGAAATAATTGCTAATCCGATTTCAGTAAAATCTGTTGGTGAAAAAACAACTGTATCAATTAGACCCGAGAGAGCATTGATTAATCCTAAAGATAAAATGGATAACAATCAAAAAGGAAAAATCGAAGAGGTCATTTATCATGGGGATCATACTAGAGTAAGATTAAATTTACTTGGAAATTCAGAATTTATATTGAAAGTCCCAAACAGTTCTCAAAACTTAGATATAAAACTTGGCAATGAAATTAATATCGGCTGGAACAGTCATGATGCTCGAGCTTTAGACCCAAAATAAGCTAAATTAATACATTTTCGCCAAAATCACCTGTTGACTCTTATATTCTATGTTGCTGTACTTCTTTTTTTATAAAAAAAACGTTTAAACGGAGGATAAATGAGAAAATTAAGTAAATTATTACTTGCTTTAACATTTGCAGTTTCTGTATCTACATCTGCTTTTGCAGTAGTTGTTGCATCATGGGGTGGAGCATACACAGAAAGTCAAAAATTAGGATATGGTGATCCAACATCTAAAGCATTAGGTGTACCGATTGAGTGGGTTGACTATTCAGGTGGACTTTCAGAAATTAAAGCGCAAATAGAGGCAGGAGCAATCACATGGGATATTATAGACGTATTCGCTTATGATACTATTAATGGTTGTGACGAAGGAATTTTTGTTGAATTTGATTTTGACAAAGATTTCCCGCCAGCACCAGATGGTACACCAGCTAGTGAAGACTTCTTTACTGATATGCCAAGTAAATGTGCGGTAGGAAATATCTTATATTCTTGGAACTATGCTTACAACAGTGATTTATTAAAAAGCACGCCAACGACTTTGAAAGATTTCTTTAACACAAAAAGATTTCCTGGAAAAAGAGCTATTTACAAAAGTGCATTAACTAACTTAGAAATTGCTTTAGCAGCAGATGGTGTAAAAATGGGTAAAGGTGGAGAATTTATCTACAAAAAATTAGAAGAGCCAGGATATGTTGACAGAGCAATGAATAAAATCAAAGCACTTTGTGAGGATCCAAATGGCGGATGTGTATTTTGGTCAGCTGGAGCTCAACCACCAGAATTATTAATGAGCGGTGAAGTTGTAATGGCAACTGGTTGGAATGGTAGATTTTTCAATGCAGCTGTTGGAGAAGGTGCTCCAATAGTTCAAGTTTGGGACGGACAAGGTCTTGACTATGAATATTTTGCATTAGTTAAAGGTGGACCAAACCAAGAAGATGCTATGAAGGCTTTAGCAATGATGACAAGTACTGAGATGTTAGCAGGAAGTGCAAAATACATTGCATATGCACCATGGAGAAAATCATCAATTGCAGTTATGGAAGCAGGCGAGCCTTGGTATAAAGATGGAAAAACTAACATGGTTCCACATATGCCAACAGCACCAGCTAACCTTAAAAGATACTTCTTAGTAGACGCTGAGTACTGGGCTGATAACGGCACAGAGCTTGGTGAAAAATGGGAAGCTATGAAAGCTAGTATTAAATAATTAAAGTTTTAATCACTTTAATTTTATATTATATTAAGGGCGGTCGCACTGACCGCCCTTTTTTTATGAGCTCAGAAACAGGAAAAATTTTAACAACAGATGGAATTCCCTTAGAGGAAAGTCTAAAACAGGCAGAAAAGAAAAATAAAATTAAAGCTTTTTTACTAGTTGCACCATTATTATTATTTTTAATTATTACATACATGATTCCAATTGGAGACATGTTCTCTAGAAGCATAGACGATAAGATGGTTACAAATATGCTTCCCAAAACTTATAAAGCAATGGAAAATTGGGATGGAAAAGAATTACCGTCAGAGGAAGTTTTTGAGGCATTTTACTTAGACTATAAAATTCTTGTTAAGAATAAAACAGCAGGAAAATTACAGACACAATTAAATTATGAAAAAAATGGATTTAAGAGTGTTTTAAAAAAACTAGCAAGAAAACAAAAGAAATTCGAGGAGGGAAACTATAAAGAACAAATAATGAAAGTTCATAAAAGATGGAGAAATGTTGAATATTGGAGAGCAATTAAAAGAAGAGCTCCATCTTATACATATTCAAAATACCTTAAAGGTGTAGACATGTACTCCAATGAAGATGGAAAAATTGTTCAAGTTTCTGAGGATAGAAGAATTCATAGAATATTATGGATAAGAACAGTGGAGGTAGCTTTTTTTGTTACTTTATTTTGTTTTTTGATGGCTTACCCAATTGCACATTTACTGGCAACTCTACCAATGAAATATAGTAATTTGCTGATGATCTGCGTTCTTCTTCCTTTCTGGACATCTTTACTTGTAAGAACTGCAAGTTGGATGATTTTGTTACAGCAACAAGGAATTGTGAATGATTTCTTTGTTTGGACAGGTCTTGTTGCAGACGATAACAGACCTGAGATGATGTACAATAAAACTGGAACATACGTAGCAATGACTCAAATACTTTTACCTTTTATGGTTTTACCTTTGTATAGTGTCATGAAAACGATCTCTCCAAGTCTTATGAGGGCTGGTAAGTCTTTAGGCGCAACTCCAGCGGTTGCATTTTTTAAAGTTTATTTTCCACTTACAATTCCAGGAATAGGTGCAGGTTGCCTATTAGTATTTATTTTAGCAATTGGATATTATATTACGCCAGCACTTGTTGGAGGCGCATCTGGAACACTTATTAGTAATCAAATAGCATATCATATGAAAAGTACTTTAGATTGGAGTTTTGCATCTGCAATGGGTCTGATGCTTTTGACTGGTGTGTTAGCAATATATTGGATTTATAATAAACTTGTTGGAGTTGATAACATCAAATTAGGTTAATTATGGCGTTACCAAAATATACAGAACCACATTATAGAATTTGGCATTATTTTTATTTATTAATTTGTGGCTGTGTCTTTTTCTTTTTGATAGCTCCTTTATTTGTAATTTTTCCATTATCTTTCAATGCAGAGGAGTTTTTGGTTTTTTCTGATGGAATGAAAAGATTAGACCCTGATGCATTCTCATTGAGATGGTATAAGGATATGATTTATGGAACAAAAAATCCATGGGGTTTAGCTGCAAGAAATAGTTTTATAATTGCAATCTTTGCAACATTTGGATCAATTATTTTAGGTACTCTTGCCGCATTAGGTTTAAGCAGCAGACATATGCCTTACAAAGGTTTGATAATGGCAATTTTAATTTCACCAATGATAGTTCCATTAATTATTTCTGGAGTAGCGATTTTCTTTTTCATGGCAAAGGTAGGTTTGGCAGCTACTCATTTAGGTATTATACTGGCACACATTATTCTTGGAACACCTTTTGTAGTAATAACTGTAACTGCAACACTTTCAGGTTTTGATCATAGTATTACACGTGCGGCCTCAAGTCTTGGAAGTAGTCCATATAATACATTTATGAAAATTACTTTACCTTTGATATTACCCGGAGTTATTTCTGGTGGTTTGTTTGCATTTGTCACCTCATTTGATGAGGTAGTCGTCGTATTATTCTTAGCTGGACTAGATAATACTACAATACCAATTCAAATGTGGACTGGACTTAGAGAGCAATTAAGTCCGACAATTTTAGCTGTAGCAACTTGTTTAATAATATTGTCAGTATTAATTTTATTAACTGCAGAACTTTTAAGAAGAAGATCTGAAAGATTAAGAGGAATAAATAGATAGTTTAATTAACAGCTTCAATTACTGTCGCAATTCCCATTCCTAAACCAATACATTGAGTAGATAAGGCATATTTTTTATTTTCTCGTTTTAATAAATCAGCTGCTTTGCCAGTAATTCTAGCACCTGTTGCACCAAGTGGATGACCAAGAGCAAGAGCTCCACCATCTAAATTAACTTTATCTTTTTCTATACCTAAGTCTTTAATACACGCTAATGATTGAGAAGCAAAAGCTTCATTCAATTCAACAATATCAATTTGTTCAGCTGACAAGTTAACTCTTTTCAAAGCTTTTTTTGAAGCTCCAATTGGACCTAATCCCATGTAATCAGGGTCACAGCCCTCAACAGCAGTAGATATTATTCTTCCTAAAATATTTAAATTGTTTTCTTTTGCATAATTTTCTTCACAAATTAAAGTTGCCGCAGCACCGTCTGTTAAAGGTGACGAAGTTGCAGCTGTAACTGTTCCATTTTCATCAAAAGCAAGTTTTAATCCATCTAATTTTTCCATTGTACTATTTGGTCTAATGTTTCCATCTGTATCACAATCACCAATTGATACGATTTCATTCTTAAAATTTCCTTTGGTCTGAGCTTTGTGTGCTTTTTGATGACTTGATATAGCAAACTCCTGTTGTTCATTTCTTGAAATGTTATATTTTTTTGCAACGTTTTCTGCAGTTGTTCCCATTGAAAAATAAACATGTGGATTATCTGTCTTACTTTCAGGGTAGGGGATTGGTTCAAAACCAGTATTTACTCTTGTCATACTTTCTACGCCGCCACAGACAAATACTTTTCCAGCGCCTAATGAAATTTTACCAGCTGCTATATGAATAGCTTCCATTGATGAGCCGCACCATCTATCTACTGTCATGCCTGAGGTTTTAACATTCATCCCACTGAGAAAAGTAGTTAACTTTCCAATATTAAAACTTTGTTCTCCTGTTTGAAATGCACAACCAACTACAATATCTTCAATATCATCTTTTTTAACATTTGATTTTGACACTAAATCTTTAATTACTTCTGCTAAAAGATTAACTGGCTTTGAGTCAATTAAAGCTCCTTTTTTTGCCATAGTAAAAGGTGATCTTGAAAATCCTGCTATTACTGGTTTAAACATAATTTAAATATAATATTAATCAGAAAATGGTAAAGAAGTTATAATGCCTTTTCTATTTTTTCCATTAAAGGTGTTTATAAAAACTTCATTCCCCAAATCCCAAAAATCTCTACTTATCATTGATAAACCTATATTTTTCTTTATTCTTGGCGAATAAATTCCAGAAGCAATTTGACCAATCTTTTTATTGTTTTCTGAGTATACTGGCAAAGGAACTCCTGTTGGTTTGCAGGGTTCACCATCAAAAATTATTCCTCTCATCTGTTGTGTTATTCCCTCAGATTGAATCTTTCTCAAAGCATCTTTTCCAATAAAATCATGATCATTTTCTTTTTTACAATACTTCTCAAGGTTGCATTCAAGCGGGTTATTTTCCCTGGTAAAATCATTACCATAGGACATAAGTCCTGCCTCAATTCTATCAATTAGGTTTGGACATCCAGGAGATATATTTAATTTTTGACCATGGTTCCAAATAATATCCCAAAGCTTCTCACCTAATTCAATTTCATTAAAATGAGTTTCAAAGCCTTTGAAATAAATTTCAAAACCATCTTGGTTACTATATCCAGATCTTGCGATGATTTGTTTTGTACCTAAAAAGTCAAAAACTTTAAAATTGAAAAATTTTAATTTTTTTATGTCTTCACCAAATATCGAAACCAAAAGGTCTTCAGACTTAGGACCTTGAATAGCCAATGGATAAACATCAGGTTCTATTATTTCAACATTATATCCAGATCCTAATGCTATACCTTTTGCCCAAAGTAAAATATCTGAGTCTGCTATAGAAATCCAGAACATATCATCATCTAGTTTTAGTAAAACTGGATCATTAATCATTCCTGCAGTCTCATCTATTATTGGGATATAAAAACATTTTCCAGTTTCCATTTTTTTTATAGAGCGCGGTGTCATTTTTTGTACAAGTTTTGACGCATCTGGACCTGTAATTTGAACTTGTCTTTGACAAGATACATCCCAGACTTGAACTTGCTCTCTTAAATGCCAGTAATCTTCCTCAACTGTATTCTTAAATCCTTTTGGTAACAACATGTGGTTTACAACAGTAAAATCTGATACACCAAGTTCTTCAACCTTGTTTGTAAATGGCGTACGTCTTATACGTCTTGACATGTTCAATTTAATATTTTTTTGATTTATTAAATTTTCACTACTCATTTTATTTTGACCACCATACAGTGTAGCTATTTTTTGAAATTATGATTGGTATATGATATTTTTTATTATTATCTTCCATTTTAAATTTAATATTTATTTCGGAAATAATTCTTTTTTCAGAAAAATAACTCCCAATTTTGCAAATCATTTCATATCCACACCTTGTATCATCATCACTTAGATCAAACTCTTTATGTATTCTACCTCCTTCATCAGATATAGTTTCAAAAAAAATTTCTTTATCTCCATTTTTTTTTATTTGATAAATTATTACATCGATATTTCCAGCATGAGATCCATTTGTGGCGTCTAGTAAGTGTGATGAAAATATTGCCATTTTATTCTATTGATGACTTCTCTCTTTTACTTGCAACTGCAGAGACTATTGGGCTTAGTACTGGTTTTGCTTTGACATTCACACATGCAGGTTTTCCACTTTCCATTGCCCTTTTAAGTGCCGGTGCTAGCTCTTCTCTTTTATTAACTAATTCTCCATACCCTCCAAAACCCTCAAATATCTTATGAAACGGGATGTCTCGAAAGTCAGTTGCAACGCTTTTCCCACTTTTAAATAACCTCTCTTGTTGTTGTCCTATTGAGGCCAATCCACCATTGTTATCAATTACAACAGTAATAGGTTTTTTTTCATAAAATACACTTTCAATAGACATACCTCCTGATAAAAATGCACCATCTCCACTTATAAGGACAACATTTGAGTCTGGATTGTGGTTTTTAGCAGATAAAGCAAACGAAACCCCAACACCTAACATACTAAATGTTCCAGGATGTAAGATACCTTTTAATTTTTTACCTTTTGCACCAGCAATATTAATTGCAATCTCTGACCAGAAATGGGTATTTCCTCCATCTATAACAAGCCAGTCATTTTCACCCATTGCTTCTTGGACATCTAATGAAAGTTGTAGAGGATGAATTTTTCCACCATTTTTTTTTGATACTTCAGTCTCAATTTCTAAATCTTTCAAAGATTTATCTACCCATTCTTTTTTCTTTTTTTTATTTTCTTTGAACCAAGTTGTATCTAAATTCCATTTATTATTTTTCTTTAAATTAGATAATGTATCTAAAAAAACGCCAGGATCACTTAGTAAACAAAAATCAGCTGCTCTATTAAGTTCGATTTCCTCATGGGAGCCATTAATACATACCAACTTTGTTGATTTTGGTATAAAAGGTGGATTTCCAAAATTCATTTGATTGTCTAAACGTGCTCCAACAACAAGCACTAAATCAGAATTTTGTAACGCATATTCAGAGGGGGGATATTGGTGTATATCAGCCAATCCCATATAAGCATTTGCTTCCTCTCCTAATAATTTTTGATGATATGGAACATTAAAAATTGGTATATTTAAATTATTACCAGCTGCTTCAAGATTTTTTTCTGAATGTGACCACCAAATCCCATGTCCACCTATTATAATTGGTTTTTTAGCATTACAAGCAAGTTCTAAAACTTCTGATAGAGAATTTGGATCTGGCCAAGCTTTAGTTAAAGGTTTAGCTTTGTGAGAAAATGGCCTCTCCTCTAATCCTGCTTCTTCCACAAAAGATGAAAACATAATATCTACTGGTAGACTAAGATGAACAGCGCCAGGATAACCGTTGGTAGCAATATGATATGCCTTGTCGACGAATTCTCTTATTCTAGTTCCATCAGTAATGCTTGCACTGTATTTTGTTAAAGGCGCTGCTATTGAAACATCATCTATTTCTTTAAAACCACCTGAACCTTGTCTTTTTAGACTGCTAGAACCAGTAATATAAATAACAGGACTTCTCTCACCCCAAGCTTCCATCATAGAGGGAACGGCATTAGTAAATCCCTCTGGTCCAACTAAGCATACTGATGGTTTACGAGTAATTCTTGTATTGCCATCTGCCAAATGACCTGCAATTTGTTCATGAGGTGTGTTTATAACTTCAATTTGACACTCAGCAAATCCTTCAATTGCTGGATTACAAAAACCTCCTGCAAGAGTAAAAACTTTACTAATTCCCTTATCTTTTAAAGCTCTAGCTAATAACTCTCCACCTCTAATTTTATTCTCACTCATTTAATAATTTACCTTATTAATAGTGTTCTCTATTATTATCTCAGAAGTTACTTCATTAATATCATTTAATCCAACTAACCCTATTGTTGTGCTAATTTCTTCTTTTATAATCTCAACTATTCTTCTTAATCCTTTTTTTCCATCAGCTCCCATTGCATACATAACGGGTCTTCCAATCATTGTATAATCTGCACCAAATGCTAGCGCTCTCACTATATCGCTTCCACTTCTTATCCCACTATCAAAGATTAAAGGAAAATTACTTCCAACTGATTTTCTAATCAATGGAAGCATATTTATTGCTGCTATCGCACTGTCTAATTGCCTACCTCCATGATTTGAAACTTGAATAGCATCCGCACCGGCTTCTTTTATTTTTATTGCATCATCTGGAGACATTACTCCTTTAACAATAAGTTTACCTTTCCATTTATCTCTTACTCTTTTAAGTGTGTCCCAATCGGTAGAACCCCTACTTTCTTTTCTTTTAAAAATTCCATCTCCGCTTTTTGATGTAACATAATTCATAGGCTTAGGAATTCCACTCAGCAGCGTTGATATAGACCAAGTCGGATGAGTTGCAAAATCAAAAAATTGTTTTGGGCCTATCTTAAAAGGATAAGAAAAACCATTTTTATCATCTCTTGTTCTTCTGGACAATACAGGTACATCTACAGTTAAAATTGCTACCTCATAACCAGTATGTTTTGCTCTTTCCAAAAGCTCCATCACAAAATTCTCATCTTGGAAAATATACAACTGCATCCACGAATGACCCTCTGAGAGTTCATACATCTTTTCTAATGTTGTGGTTGATGCCATGGAAACACAAGTTGGAATATTATTTCTTGCACTTTCAGCGGCTAACATAGAATCTGCACCTGGCCATGACAAATTAGTCATTCCCATAGGAGCAAAACCAAATGGAAAATTAAATTCGTATCCTAAAACCTTTTTTTTAAGTGATCTTTTTTCAACATTTCTTAAAACTTTAGGCTCTAGTCTTATTTGGTCAAGAGCTATACTGTTGATTTCAGCAAGTTTCTCATCTCCAGATGCACCATCAATAAAGTCAAATACTAATTTGGGAAGACGTTTACGTGATAGTTCTCTCGCATCTTTTATGCTAAAGATTTTTTGACTTGGTAAAATATTATCACTCATTGTTAATTTTAATGTATTCTTTTAAGTTAAATTGTTTATTTTGATTAACAAAATAAGCATTATGACCTTTTCTAGAAGAATAAACCTCTGTTGGTTTTCCGTCAATAAAAAGTACCGCAACACCATCATCAACAGCAATACCATCTGGTAAAGTTTTGTTTTTAATATTTTCTCTATATTTTTCCGCTCTTTTTGAGTCCGAATAATGTGGTGTAAAACTTCCGTGTAATAATCCAATGCCATTCATAGATTTAAATCCAGGTCCATCTGAGTCAGTCAGAAAGCAATCGAACCAACACGCGGCACCAGCGCTTACACCTGATAGAATTATACCAGAATTATAAATTTCTTTAAAAAGCCCAATCAAATTATTTTCTTTCCAATATTTGATCATGAATTTTGTATTTCCACCACCAACGTAAACCACATCAAGATTTGAAAGCCAATTTTCAAAACCTTTGACGCTAGAGATAAGATTAAAGTGAGATACATTTAAACCTGAAACTTGAAACCTTTTGTAAAAGAGCTTAGTTTTGCTTGAGTCATCGTTACTAGCGGTCGGTAAAAATCCTAATGAGCAATTTTTTTTGTTGATACGGTCTAAAATGAATTGTTCCTGATCATCATCTTGATTATGAGTAAATCCTCCACCTCCGATAGTAATTATTTTTTTTTTGATCTTCACTAGTTATATTTTTAACAATTTAAGCTTAAACACCAACCCAAGGTCTAGGCCCATTAGGAATTTTTCTGTCAATACCTCTAACTATCTCTCCTAGCTCATCATACATTGGCAATTTACAGATTTGACCTTTATGTAATTTTCCATCTGTACATTTGACATCAACAATATCACCTGGCCCATTTTCGTTATTGTTAAGGTGAACTATACCTACACCACAAACTTGATAAGGTGACCATGTACTAGAAGTTATTTTGCCAATCTCTTTTTCATTTAATTTAATACTCTCTCCTTTGATTGCAGTTCCAGACATAACTCGAATTCCCCAAGTCTTACATTTTTTCTCTGATGACATAAGTGCATCTTTTCCAATAAAATCCTCTTTATCAAAATTTATAAATTTTCCAAGGCCAACTGAAAAAGGATTGGTATTTTTTGAAAAATCTTGTCCAGCAGATAAAAGTCCAGCTTCAATTCTTCTACATCTAAATCCTGGTGTAGCCACCAAAATCATACCTAATTTTTTTCCTTGCTCAAGAATATAATCTCCAATTTTCTCTATTTCATTTTCTGGCCTAAAGTAAATTTCCCAACCAAGTTCATTAGTAAAACCACTTCTGCTTACTATTACTCTTTGATCTAAAATTTGTAACTCTTTCCAATCAAAATATTTCCAATCTTTCTCTGAAAAACCATTACTTAAATTTTCAAGTAGTTTCATGGACAATGGGCCTTGAACTTGACTTACCCAAACATTTGGATCATTAATTTCCACATTTAAATTTTTAGAATGTGCTTTATACCAAGAAAATAGGTCACCATCAGCTTGCGTAAACCAATATTTATCTTTATTTATTCTTAAAAGTATACCATCCGTAATCATCCCACCATCATGATAGCAAGCAAACTGATACGAACATCTTCCCACAGCGATTTTTGAAATATCTCTTGGAAATATTTTTTGTAAAAATTTAAGTGAATCTGGTCCTGATATTTCAAATGGATGTTCTCCTGTATGCCTAAAAATAATTTCTCTCCTCGCCTTCCAATACATTTCTTCAGGACTAACATTAGATAATTTTTCAAGTGTTAATCTTCCTGCATAATTTGAATATTCCGGATCATATGGCAATTCTTGATAAGTTAAGGGGTGAACCTGAATTGATCTTGCAAGTTCAATTGAATTGGAATTTTCAAGGCTAACTGGCTTTACAGTAAACCTATATTTATTGATTAAATTGTTCATTATTATTTTTGTAGATAATCAGAATACACCAATAAAATAAATAAAAAATGTCCATTTTGACTGTTGCTATATAAGTATCTAATTGTTACCTTTTGTTTTTTTAAAGAGAGGAAATTATGAAAAACATTTTAAAATTGATATCAATTTCATTGGTATCACTATTTGTAACATTTTCATTTGCCAATGCATCAAGTGGAGTTTTCAAGTTATCTCATGATCTTGGTTTTGGAAAAGATACAAATTTAGATGCAATTACTAAAGGAAGACTATTTCAAGTAGTAATAATGACTCAAAATCGTCTTGTTAGAAAAGATCTAAAAGGAGTTACTTCTCCAGAGTTAGCTACTGACTGGTCAGGTAACGCAGATGCAACAGAATGGACTTTTAATTTAAGAAAAGGTGTTAAATTCCACGATGGATCTGATTTTGATGCAGAGGATGTAAAATATTCTTTAATGAGAGTTAAAGATCCTGAAATTGGTTCGCCTGCTAAGAAGAGCATGAGTGCAGTAACAGATATTGAAGTTGTTGACTCACACACAGTAAAAATAAAGTTGAACACATCTTTCGCAGATTTTCCACTTTTACTAACTGATTATAGATTAAGAATGATACCAAATGGATCAGGTGATACTATTGGGAAAACAGGTATTGGAACTGGGCCGTTTATGGTTGATAAATTTGATGCAGAGGGAACAACAATCCTTAAAGCTAACCCAAATTATTGGGAAGGAGCACCAAAACTTGCCGAGGTACATGTAATAGCTATACCAGATGGTCAAGCTAGAATACAAGCCTTAATGACAGGTCAAATAGATATGAATAGATATGTTCCATTCAATCAGAAAAAAATATTTGATGGAAATTCAAAATTTAACGTTTCAGTTATCCCTACAGGAAACTGGAGAGGTATGGTAATGAGAACTGATGTAGCCCCATTTGATGACCCTAGAGTAAGAAAGGCTGTCAGAATAGCTGTAGATAGACAAGAATTAGTTGATCTAGTTATGGCTGGAGCAGCAACTGTATCTTGCGATACTCCTGTTGCACCATCAGATCAATATAGAATGAAAAAGAATTGTCCACCACAACCAGCCACAGCAAAAAAATTACTTGCAGAGGCAGGTTACCCAGATGGTATTGATTTCACAATTCATGTATCTACAAAAGAACCAACTTGGCCAATTATTGCTGAAGTTTTACAACAACAATTTGCTAAAGCTAATATCAGAGCAGATATTCAAATGACACCATCAAAAAGTTATTGGAATGAAACTTGGATGAAAAAGCCTGTAGCAATGACACGTTGGAACGAAAGACCGGCAGATAGTATTTTGCATGAAGCTTATCATAGCGAAGCAAAATGGAACGAGTCATTCTATAAAAGTGCTTCTTTTGATAAGAATTTAGCTGACGCAAGAGGTGAGTTAAAATTTAGTAAAAGAAAAGCAGCATATATCAATGCTCAGAAAACATTATGGGAAGAATCTGGAACAATGATTCCTTACCATGTGTCACGACTTGTTGTTACATCTTCTAGAGTGAAAAATCTTGACGAGGTTGAGTATTTTTCAATTAGATGGCACACAGTAAGTGTTCAGTAATAACTTTTGTTTTACAGGCCTTTAAGTAGGCCTGTAAAACCACTTTCATTTCAAAATAAATAATTTAAAATTTAATATTGTTATGCTTTTTTTAATTATAAAAAGAATTTTATTAGGTTTTATTACCTTATTTATTGTATCTATAATTACATTTGTTGGTACAGAAATTTTACCAGGGGATGCTTGTACAACCTATCTAGAAAGACAGGCTTTTGGCGAGCAATTAGAAGCTTGCTACAGGAGGCTCGGTTTAAATGTTCCAGCATATGAAAGATATGTATCATGGGCATTAAATGCTATTCAGGGAGACTTTGGTTATTCTTTAAGTGGAGAGATGCCAATCAAAGAGGTTTTAGGACCTAGAATTAAAAATTCACTAGTATTGGCATCAGCTGCAATTTTTATAGGTATTCCTATAGCTTTAATTTTAGGAATTATTACTGCTCTGTGGAGAGACAAGTTACCTGATGTAGCAATATCTACAGTAACAATATTTGCAATGACTATTCCAGAATTTATTAGTGCTACTTTATTAATTTTAATTATTGCAATCTGGCTAGAGTGGTTGCCTGGTATTGTAATAGTTCCAACTGATGTATCTTTCCTAGAGTTGTTGCCAAATATAATTTTACCAGTTGTTGCTATAGCGATGATCATGACAGCTCACATGGCGCGAATGGTAAGATCTAGTGTCATTCAAGTAATGGCAAGTGAATATGTTCAAATGGCAATTCTTAAAGGAGTTCCTTATTGGAAAATGGTTTTCAAACATGTTTTACCAAATGCATTATTACCTGCTATTAATGTCGTTGCCTTGACTATTGCATGGCTTTTAGGTGGAGTTGTAGTAACCGAAGTTGTATTTAATTACCCTGGTCTTGGAAGATTAGTTATTGAGTCAATTTCAAACAGAGACTTACCAACAGTTCAAGCATTAGCAATAATTCTTGCATCTATCTATGTAAGTATAAATTTATTGGCAGATCTATTAACACTAATGCTTAACCCTAGATTAAAAACATTACAAATAAGAAAATAATATGAAATTGGATAATATTTATAAAGAAGAGAAGAAAAGCACTTATGCAAAATTATCTGAAATTATAATTACAATGGCTTCAAAACCATCTGGACTTATCGGTCTTACTATTTTAGTTTTTCATATAATTCTTGCATTCATTAGCCCTTATATTGCGCCTCATGATTTTAAAGCTATAGACCCAACCTTAATGCTTCAGGCGCCATCAGCTGAGTATTGGTTTGGAACAGACGATCTTGGAAGAGATGTTTTTACAAGAACAATTTTAGGGGGGAGAACTGCTCTTACAATAACTTTCTTTGGATCTTTAATAGCACTACTGTGGGGTGGTCTTTTAGGAATATTTTGTGGATTGGTTGGAGGAAAAATTGACGATGTAGTTATGAGAATTGTAGATGCGTTCTTATCTATTCCATGGATATTAGCAATGTTGTTGATTGTGTCTTTGTTAGGTACATCTACTGAAGTATTGATACCTGCTTTAGGTTTTTTTTATGGCAAAGGAATTGTACGAGTTGCGAGAGCAGCAACTCATGATGTTATCGCAAAAGACTTTATAGTATCTGCAAGAGCGAGAGGACATAGTAATTTTGCAATTATTTGGAATGAAATAATTCCTAATGTAAGAGATGCAATCTTAGTTGAAGGTGCTATGCGATGGTCGTGGATGTTGCTTGGTTTTAGTTCTTTATCTTTTTTGGGTTTCGGGGTAAGTCCTCCAACACCAGATTGGGGATTAATGATATCAAATGCCAGAGGCTTGATGTCTTTTGCTTATTGGGCAGTAATAGCGCCAATAGTCGGATTAAGTAGTTTAATTATTGGTATCAATTTAACGGCTGATGCTTTTGCTAAGGCTTTAGGCATAGATAGATCAACTAAAGCTCCTGTTTAGTTATGACTGAAATGATACAAAAAGTAAAAAACTTATCTATTGGATTTAGAAGTAAAAAGGGCGAAGAAATATTAATTTTAAAAAATATAACTACAAATATTAAAAAAGGTGAGACAGTTGGAATAGTAGGGGAGTCTGGTTCTGGAAAAAGTACATTGGCATTAGCAATGATGGGATATGTTAAGCATGGACTTTATACTATCGGAGGAGAATGTCAGTTTAATTCTTCAAATTTGCTTAAAATGAAAAGTAAAGATTTAGAAAAAATCAGAGGCAGAAAGATAGCAATGATTCCACAAAACGCAGGTCAAGCTTTGACTCCAAACTTAAAGATAGGTTATCAAATTGATGAAGCTTTACAATTACACTCAGATTTAGAGGAAAAAGAAAGGGAAAAAAAAATTTCTGAATTATTAAATAAAGTTCGACTTCCTTCACCAGAGACGATTGCGCTAAGATATCCTCACGAACTCTCTGGAGGGCAACAACAGAGAGTCGCTGTTGCCATGGCATTAGCTGGCACACCAGATTTACTTCTTTTAGACGAACCTACAACAGGATTGGATGTAACAACACAAGCTCATGTTTTAGAACTTCTAAATTTTATCGCAAAAGATACTGGAACTTCAATGGTTTATGTAAGTCATGATTTAGGAGCAATTGCTCAAGTGAGTGATAGAATTATTGTTATGTATTCAGGAGAAATTGTTCTTGAAGGTCCATCAAGAGATATCCTTAAAAAACCAATTCATCCTTATACTCATGGATTACTTAAATCTATCCCAAAATTGTCTTTAGCCGGTCTTCCAGAGTCAATGCCTGGTAGTCAACCTCAACCAGGCACAATTCAAGGTGGCTGTAGTTTTTTTGATAGATGCAACTTCTCAGATGAAAATTGTAAAAGTAATTCTCCTAAATTAGAATTTTTAAAGGATTTAAATACTAGTGTTAGATGTTTTAATTATGAAAAACTTGTGAACGAAAATCAGGTAAGCCAAACTATAAATAAAATTAAGAATAAATCACAAGATAAAGAAATATTAAATTTATCAGAAGTATCTATTAGTTATGCTAAACAAAAACTTTTAGACCAAGTTTTCAATAGAATTTCTGACGATAACCCAACAGTTAAAGATATAAATATTAATATCAAAAAGGGAGAGACTATAGCTCTAGTAGGAGAATCAGGAAGCGGAAAGTCAACAATCCTAAAATCAATTGCTGGACTACTAAGAACCAAAGATGGACTAATAAGGTTTGATGAAAATAGAAATTTATCATCTGATTTGAGAGAGAGAGATCCAAATGATTTAAGAATCATTCAATTAATATTTCAAAATCCAGATGAGTCTTTAAATCCAAACCACACAGTAGAAGAAATTATTGCACAACCTTTAAAATTATATTTTGGATTAAAAGGTGAAGAATTAAAAAAAAATATTATAGATCTTCTTCAAAAAGTAAGACTTGGAGAATTTTATACGTCTAGATATCCAAGACAACTATCTGGTGGTGAAAAACAAAGAGTAGCGGTTGCAAGAGCTTTTGCTGCAAAACCAGATATTATTTTATGTGATGAGGTAACATCTGCTTTAGATGTTTCTGTGCAAGCCGCAGTATTAAATTTATTACAACAACTAAAAGAAGATTTTGGAACTACATATATCTTTGTATCACATGATTTAGCGGTTGTAAGAGCTATAAGTGATAGAGTGGCTGTACTTTATCAAGGTAGACTTTGTGAAGTAGGACCTTCAAATGATGTCTATAAGTTTCCATCTCACCCTTATACAGAAGTTTTGTTGGGCGCTGTCTTAGAGCCAGATCCAGATATAAAACCAAAATTAGTTGCTGAGGATATTGTTGAAGAAAGACCCCCTGAAAAAGGCTGCAGTTTTCAAGGAAGATGCTCAAGAATTGTTGGAGATATTTGCAAAAAAGAAATACCACCATGGCAATTAACTGAAAGCGGTAATGCTATCAGATGTCATATTCCTATTAAAGAATTACAAAAAGAACAATTTTAAAAGATTAAATTTATTATTTTAAAATTAATTAATTTGTGCTTAAATAAATGAGTATGAAAAACAATTCTACATTAATAAAAAATTTACTATCAGATTTTAGAATAAATGCTTATTTTCAAAATATATCTTTAATGTTGATCGGTACATTAATTTTAGCATTTTCATCAAAAGTACAAGTGCCATTCTGGCCGGTGCCAATGACTATGCAAACATTTGCAGTATTTATAATTGGAATGACATATGGTTCTAAATTAGCTTTCTTCACACTTTTATTTTACTTATTTGAAGGAGCCCTTGGACTGCCAGTTTTTGCTAAAGGAGGAGGATTACTTTATTTAACTGGACCTACGGCAGGATATCTTTATGGAATGACAATTGCTGCAGGAGTTATTGGTTACTTAGCTGAAAGAAACTTTAACGACTCATACTTTAAAAGTTTGATTTCACTACTGATTGCAACTTCAATTATTTTTATAGTTGGGGTGGGTTATTTAGGCTCAGTTATTGGATATGACAAGGCACTTGCTGGTGGTTTATATCCTTTTTTACCAAGTGAATTGTTTAAAATTGCGCTAGCCGTTGCAATAATTCCTTCAATTACAAAAATTATTAGATAATCTATTAAAAGCTAATTTAAGGCTTTAAGTTGCTCTTAAAGAAGTTTTTTACTATAAGCATTTATTCTTATTATGAAAATTAATAAAGTTGTTGTAATAGGTTCTGGAACGATGGGCAGCGGAATAGCAGCCCAACTATGTAATGCTAATATTCCAGTAACATTACTAGATTTAACAACAGAAATATCTGAGAAGGCTAGAGAAAGAATCCTAAAATCTAGACCTCCTTTACTAATCGATAAATCAAAAATCAATAATATTAATGTTGGTAACATAAATGATAACTTTAATGAAGTTGGTGAGGCTGACTGGATTGTTGAAGCTGTTGTAGAACGAATTGATATTAAACATGATATTTACGAAAAAATTTTTAAAAAAAGAAAAAAAGGCTCAATTGTATCCTCAAATACATCTTCTATTCCAATCAAAGTACTTTCTGAAAAACTTTCAAATGAACAAAAAAAAGACTTTTGTATAACTCACTTTTTTAATCCGGTAAGATATATGGACTTATTAGAAATTGTGAAAAATGAAAATAACGATTTAGAACAGATAAATTCACTTAAAAATTTTTGTGAAAAAGATTTAGGAAAAGGAACTTTAATTTGCAATGATACGCCAGGCTTCTTAGGAAATAGGATAGGTGTCTATGCCATGCAAGTAGCAATGACAGAAGCATTCAGAATGAAACTAACAATTGAGGAGGCAGATGCAGTTTTTGGTAGACCAATGGGAATACCAAAAACAGGCGTTTTTGGACTTTATGATTTGATTGGTATTGATTTAATGGCTGATGTTTTAAAAAGTTTTATAAAAGAGCTTCCTGAGTCAGATGATTTTCAAGTTGTTGCCAAAGAAATACCGCTTGTAAAAAAACTTATCCAAACTGGTTACACAGGAAGAAAAGGCAAAGGTGGATTTTACAGAATGAATAAAACTGATGGTAAAAAAGTTCTAGAAGGTATCAATTTAGAAACTGGCGAATATTCATTATCACATAAGTTTAATTTAGGATCAGAAAAGATGGATATTGTTAATTTAATCAATAGAAAAGATAAATATGGAGAATATGCCTGGTCTGTAATCTCAAAAATTATTAAATATTCATCTTCATTGGTTCCAGGGATAACTGACAAATTTAATGATATCGATGAAGCAATGAGACTAGGTTTTAACTGGTCTAAAGGACCTTTTGAAATGCTGAAAGAAATTGGAGTAAAAAATTTCTTTGAGAGAATAGATGCTTTTGAAAATAACAAGTTTCTTGAGGATTTATCGAAAAGTAAGGATGAAAACTTTTATGGAGAAAGACAACAATATACTGATCTAGAAACTCTTGGAAAAATTAAGCCGAGAGCAATCAAATTAGATAAAAACAATTCAGCTGAAATCTATAGATTTAATGACTTTAACATAGTTGAATTTACCACAAAAGCTAATGCATTAGATTATGACTCAATGGATAGTTTAAAAAATGCAACTGATAAACCCCTTATAATTATAAATGAGGCAATGCAGTTTTCTGCTGGAGTAAACTTATCTTATACAATGAATTTTGCAGATAAAGGTGATTTCAAGTCTATCGAAAAGTTTGTTAAATATTTCCAAGAAACCTGTAAACATTTAAAGTATTCGAAATTTCCTGTTGTTTCAGCTCCATCTGGTTTGGCATTAGGTGGTGGTTTTGAAGTTTTATGTCAAAGTAATTTTGTAGCTTCTCATACAAATATTGTTGTAGGTCTGGTAGAAACAATGGTTGGATTAATACCAGCCGGTGGTGGATGTAAGGAAATGTTGTATAGGTGGTCTCAAACCGACGAAGCAAAAAATGATCCTGATTATGCACCTCTTAAAGTATTTGATATTATTGGTTACGCAAAAACTGCAACCTCTCCAATTGAAGCTGAGCCATTAAAATACTTAAGACCTGAGGATAAAAAAATAATGAGTAGAAATAGTTTATTATCAGTTTCAAAAGAAATTATTCAACAAAATAAAGATTTTACTCCACCAAATGAAGTTTCTTTCAATCTATCTGGAAAAAAAGTTTATGAAAAAATGATACAAATGTTAGAGAAATTATATAATGATAAAATTATACTTGATCATGGTATGGAAGTTGGAAAAGAATTGGCAAAAGTTTTGAGTGGTGGAGATACTACTTTGGAACATACTTTATCAGAGGATGACTTGTATAAGCTTGAGTTAGATGCGTTTATGAAATTAATTGAAACAGAAAAAACTCAAGATAGAATAAAACACACTTTAGCCACTGGAAAACCACTAGTTAATTAAATTTATTATGTCGAAAAAACCAACAAAAAAACAAGTAGATACAGCTACAAAAATTCTAATTTCTTGGAAAAAGAAAATGCCATATTATTACGCAACTGCAATAATAATAGTTTTTTTAATTGTATTGTTCCAATAATTTTAAATCACTTAAGAAATCTGGTCTTAAAACATATTCTGTCTTATCTGAGGATTTAATTTTAGTTAATGCATCCAATCCATAAATAACTTTACCAATTGGTGTATATTCTCCTTTAAATAAAGGTACATCTTTTAATAAAATAAAAAATTCACTATCTTCAGTATTGAATTCATCACCTCTAACTAAACCTACGCTACCAGCATTAAACTCAAATGTAATATTTATTTCAGAATTAATTGGACCAAGTTTTGATTTACCACTACCCACTCTGAAATAATCTATATTTTCTATGTTACCAAATTCTAAATCCCCTGCTTGCAATAATGTGTTTTTGATAACTCTATAAAAAGCTGATCCATCATAATCTCCATTTGATATAAAAAATTTAAACCTTTCTACAGAATTTGGAGATAAATTTGGTAAAAGCTCAATAATAACCATACCGCATTCTACATTCATAATTGCAATATTATTTTTATTTGGGAAATTGATTTTTTTTAAATCTATTTTATCAACAAAAAGGCACTTATTTTTAATTGTGTAAAAAAATACGAACGAAGTAATTGCAAGTAAAATTAAAAAAATAAATAATATTTTCTCTCCTGTTGATGCTTTTATTTTTTTTATCATAAATGATTATAAATTATTTATCTTTATTATTTTGGACTCTATGAATTCAGCTTTTTTAAATATTATTGGATCGATTTTTTTAATTTTTTCTAAATTTTTATTATCTGTAATTAAAAAAGAATAGACTTCAGCCATATCCTCTGATGGTATTGTCTTAGAGTATTCGGTTAAAAAACCATCTGTATTTTTGTAAATATCTAAGCCTAATTTATCTGTACATGTAGAACAATCTGCATATTTAAAACCTTTTTTATTTAAATTTGACCAAGTTTCTTCATTAAATATTTCTGGAAAACTATCATGTATTAGATGAAACACTTCATGATGTATAACTCTTTCAAAATGTTTCTCATTAAACTCTAGATCCAATATTAATGTTCTTTTATTTAAATCAGGTATCCCAGCTGTATTTATTTTTGATATGTATAGATTTTGACAAAGAACTATAAATCTTAAATTTATTTTTTTTAAAAATTCATAATCGTAAATATCTAAATTTCTCTTTATCAACGAAAATTTATTGTCTAAGTTTTTTTCTCCTAGTTTATTACAACTAATATTACTCTGAACGCCAATTTTAAAATTTTTTTTAGCTGTTAAGTACTTAAGACCGTTTTTATTATTTAAACTAAAAGTTTTTAGGTTTGGAATCTTTAATAGATAATTAATCTCATCAGCTTTGAGTAAATTAAATTGAAATATCAGCAATAAAATAAACAAAATTCTCATTAAATAAATATAGAACTATATGCTAAAATAATATTACTTTAGAAAATTAAAAATGGAAAAAGAAAAAAATAAAAACCCAAAACAGCCAGTGAGCGGTACTAAAGTTCCTAGATATGCTGGACCCTCAACATTTGCTAGGTTGCCTGAACTCAGAGATGTAGATAGTTGTGATGTTGCCATTGTTGGAGTACCTTTTGATTCAGGAACTAGTTACAGACCCGGTGCAAGATTTGGACCACAAAGTATTAGACAAGCTTCAAGGCATTTAAGAACAAATTATCACCCAAGTTATGATGTTGAACCATTTAAAGTACAACAAGTTGCAGATGCAGGAGATATTGCTTGTAATCCTTTTAATATTGACGAAGCAATAAAACAAATTGAAGTTGGTGCAACAAATTTACTAGATAAAGTAGGAGGAATTATTAGTCTTGGAGGAGACCATACCATTGCAGTACCATTACTTAGAGCAGTAAATAAAAAAAATAATGGACCTGTATCATTAGTGCATTTTGATGCTCATTTAGACACTTGGGATACTTATTTTGGAGCACCATACACACATGGAACGCCTTTTAGAAGAGCGCGTGAAGAAAATTTATTTTTAGACGATGCATCTATGCATGTTGGTATTAGAGGTCCATTGTACAGTAGAGATGATATAAAGAATGATGAAAGTTTTGGTTTTAAAATAATTCATTGTGATGAATTTCAAACCGAGGGAACTGATAAAATTGCCGAAAGAATTAAAAAAAGAGTTGGAGATAATGCTTTGTACTTATCTATTGATATTGATGTTTTAGATCCTGCATTTGCACCAGGAACAGGAACACCTGAAATTGCAGGTATGACCACAAGAGAAATGGTAAATGTTCTTAGAGGGTTGTCAGGTCTAAATTTAATCTCAGCAGACGTGGTGGAGGTTGCACCAGCATATGATCATGCTGAAGTTACTTCTCTTGCAGCTGCTACAATTGTTTACGAATTAACTAATTTATTTGCAAAATCATAAGGAAAGGATAATTTGCGCGAATGATTGAAAAGAAAAATTTTTATATTAATGGTTCATGGGTTGCACCAAAAAATCCAATAGATATTAAAGTTATTAATCCTGCAACTGAAAAAGATTGTGCAGTAATCTCATTAGGAGGTAAGGAAGATATTAATGATGCTGTATTAGCTGCGAAAGAAGCATTTAAAACTTGGGGTTTTTCATCAAAAGAGGAGAGACTTAGTTTATTAGAAAATTTTTACGCACTTTATAAAAAAAGATGGAATGATATTACAGACGCAATTGTTCAAGAAATGGGTGCGCCAAAAGATTTTGCGTCAAAACTTCAAACAGGAACTGGTGCAAGTCATACAAAATCATTTATTCGTTATTTAAAAGAATTTGAGTTTGAAAAACCACTTGGAGAACATGCTAAAAATCAAAGATTAATATATGAACCAAAAGGTGTTTGTGCGTTAATTACGCCATGGAACTGGCCAATAAACCAAGTTACTTTAAAAGTTATTCCAGCTTTAGCTTCCGGATGTACCATGATTTTAAAACCTTCAGAGTTAGCACCTTTATCGGCAATTATTATTGCTGAACTAATTGATGAAGCAAAATTTCCAAAAGGAGTATTTAATTTAGTAAACGGAGATGGAGCAACTACTGGCGAGGCATTAACTAGTCATCCTGACGTGAATATGATTTCATTTACTGGTTCCACAAGAGCAGGAGCTTTGATTTCTCAAAATGCAGCTAAAGATTTTAAAAGAGTCAGTTTAGAACTCGGTGGAAAAGGAGCAAATATTATATTTAAAGATGCTGATGCTGAAGCAATTGAAAGAGGTGCTTTTAGATGTTTTAGAAATTCAGGGCAATCTTGTAATGCTCCTACAAGAATGCTGGTTGAAAGACCAATTTATGATGAAGCTATTGAAAGACTTAAAAAATATGCAAGTGAATTTAAAGTAGACGATCCAAGTAAAGAGGGTGAGCATATAGGTCCTGTAATTTCAGATGTACAATTTAATAAAATTCAAGGCTTAATTCAAAAGGGAATAGACGAAGGTGCAAAATTAGTAGCAGGTGGACCAGGAAAACCTGAGGGATTAAAAGATGGTTATTATGTAAAACCAACTGTATTTGCGGATGTTAATAATAATATGGAGATTGCAAGAACAGAGATTTTTGGACCAGTTTTATCTGTAATTCCATTTGAAACTGAAGAGGAGGCTATTCAGATTGCAAATGATACTGATTATGGGTTAACAAATTATATTCAAACTCAAGATACAGAAAAAGTTCAAAGAGTTGCACGAAAACTTAGATCTGGAATGGTAGACGTTAATGGAGCTGGTATTGCAGTAGATGCTCCATTTGGAGGATTTAAACATTCTGGGATAGGTAGAGAAGCAGGAAAAGAAGGATTGCTTGAATTTCTTGAAGTTAAATCTGTAGGTGGCTGGAATTAATTCAAAGATTTATTTTTTACGCCATCTAAAAAACTAATACATTTTTTTATTTCAGAAAGTTTTATAAATTCATCAATTTTATGAGCTTGTTTTATTGATCCTGGTCCACATACAACAGTACTTATTCCTATTTCTTGAAATAATCCTGCTTCAGTACCAAACGAAACCACCTCTCTTGAATTATCTCCAGTTATGCTTGAAACAAATTCACATGCTTCAGAATTTGAAATTCTATCAAAACCAGTTATTTCACCAATAATATGTTTTTTTATTGAGGATTTAGGGTAAATTTTTTTCATTTCAGGTAATAGAGTTTCATTGGTGAATTTATCTATTTCTTTATTTAAAAAAATTCCATCCTCTTTGATGACAGGTCTTGTTTCCCAGTTTACGTGACATTTATCAGCAATAACATTATGTGCAATTCCTCCAAAAATTCCACCAACCTGTAAAGTAGAATATGGAGGATCGAATATAGAGTCTTTTAGTTGTCTTTCTTTAAGTTTTGTTTTTAATTCTAGAAGTTTATTTACATATCTTGCAGCAAATTCAACTGCACTTACTCCTTTGTCTGGTTCCGAACTATGTCCAGCAAGACCTTCAAAATAGGTTGTATATTCATAGCATCCTTTATGAGCATCAATAATTTTCATATTTGTTGGTTCGCCAACAATACAAATACAATCTTTAATGCCTCTTTTTTTTAGTTCTGTAATCAAAATTGGTGCACCCTTGCATGCTGTTTCTTCATCAAAAGTAAATGAAAAATGAATATCTCTATCCAAATTTGATGAAGAGAAAATTGGTGCGTAAGCTAATGCACATGCAATGAAACCTTTCATATCACACGATCCTCTGCCAAATAATTTATCTTCCTTGATTGTTGCATCAAAAGGGTCTGATGCCCAACCTTTTGAAACTGGAACAACATCTGTGTGTCCAGATAAAATAATTGGTTTTTTCTTACTTTTTTTTTTTGCCTTTAAAGTTGAGAAAAGATTTACTCTTTTTTTTTCCTCATCATAAGTTTTAAAAGAACTAGCTCCTAAAGAATTTAATATATCATCACAATAATCTA